>JAYVTJ010000691.1:0-2284 GCA_043774415.1 Fimbriiglobus sp.
CGAAGAGGATTGTCTTCCCGAGGCGATCCCCGCCGGCGACCTTCAGTCCCTTGGTCATCAGGTATTCGAGCGCCTTATCGACCGTGTCCTTGTTGAAGAGCCAGGCGTTCACCGCGGCCGCATCGACCTCGTCCGGGATGCCGCCTTCTTCGTCCCATTCCAGTTCGTCCCACTGCTCCCGTTCCTCTTCGGTGAGGTCGTCGTACTTATCGATGCCTTGCCGGGGGAACTTCAGCGGCACCGACACCGCCTTCGGTGGCACGAGGTAGCCGTCCTTCACCGCATCTTCGAGCGGGTAAGCGTCGGTTGGCACGCCGGTTTCGAGGTTGAACAGGCCGTAGGTATTCCGATCCACTTCCCCCTTCGGCGTCGCGGTCAGCCCGACGAGCAGCGAATCGAAGTAGTCGAAGATCGCCCTGTACTTCTGGAAGACCGAGCGGTGCGCTTCGTCAATGACGAGAAGGTCGAAGTGGCCGACGCCGAAGCGGCGCAGGCCGTCGCGGCTGTCGTCGATCAATCCCATCATCGTCGGGTAGGTCGAAACGAAGACCCGCCCCTCGGTGTGCTTCTCGGTCACGAGGTTCACGGGCGCCGAGTCGGGCAGGTGAATTTTGAAGGCGTTGCCGGCCTGATTCACGAGCGCCACGCGGTCGGCGAGGAAGAGCACCCGCTTGGCCCAGTTGCACTTCGTCAGCACATCCACGAGCGCGATGACCGTCCGGGTTTTCCCGGCGCCCGTCGCCATCACGAGCAGCCCCTTGCGGAGCTTGTCCGTCTCGAACGCTTCGCCCAGCCGGCGGATCGCCCGCGACTGGTAGTAGCGCTCCACGATCTTGTCGTCGATCTCGGCGCCTTTGAGTGTCTGGCGGCTCGTGCGCCGCCGGATCAGCAACTCCAGTTCGTCCTTCTTGTAAAAGCCCTGCACCGGCCGCGGCGGATAGGTCGCATCATCCCAGAGCCAATGCTCGTAGCCGTTCGTGTAGAAGATCACCGGCCGGCGCCCCAACATGGCTTCGAGGCAATCGGCGTAGAGCTTCGCCTGCTGCTGGCCGACTCGCGCATCCTTCCGCGTCCGCGTCCGCTTCGCTTCGACGAGCGCCAGCGGCAGCCCGTCGTCGCCCCAGAGAACGTAATCGACCTTCCTTTGCCCTTGGCGTTCGGCATCCCATCGACTTCAAATTCGCGATCGCGCTTCCGGTCGAGAGCCCAACCCGCCTCCTTCAGCATCAGGTCGATGAACTGGTCGCGGGTTTCTTCTTCCGAGTAGTCGTGTGCGTCGGGCGTAGCCGTGTTGGCCTTCTTGATCTCGGCGATTTCAGCCCGGAGGCCCGTCAGCGTCGCGTCGAGCCTGTCCTTATCTGCCAGGAGTTCGGAGAGCTTCTCGTCCCGCTCCCGCAGTTGCGTCTCCAGCTTCAGCAACTGATCGACGGTCTGCTTCGGCAACTGGGTGCCTGTCGGCAGTTTCGTCGGGTCGAACTTCAGTTCCGCCGATAGCTTCACCCCTTTCGCATAAGTGTGGGCCAGCCAGTAGCAGATGTGGAACAACTCCTTCACGGTCGATTGCGCTTCCATCGGGAGCACCGCCTTCGGGCTGTGCACCGCCTGATTGCCGTACCGCACGATGAACTTGGCCTTCTGGAAGACGGCCGTCCCGGTGGCCTTCTGGAAGGTCGGATCGTGGATGAGGGAACTGAGGTTGTCCTGATACGGCAACTCGATCGCCGCATCGTGCTTGTAGACCCAGTGCACGACCAATTCGAGCGCCCGGCGGGCGTAGAAACAAGAAGTGCGCGGATCGGTGTACGCCGCCGCCTCGGCCTTCGCCGCCGCTTCGAATACGCCGGGCCATTCGGCTTGGAGAAACGCAAAGTGGGCCATGGGGTCACTCTTCGTCTTCGAGTGCTTCGATCGTGTACATCCAGCGCATGATTTCTGATAAGTTCGCCACGCTCTTCGCCGTCAAAGTGTCGAAGAAGCGCGAATCGTACTGCTTGCAAAAGTCGGCCGCGAGTTCGTAGCCCCGCTCGGGTGCGTCCCCGTCGAGGTAGAGCGCCAGCCCCTTCTCGACGAGCAGCAGGTTCCAGTTCTTGATGATCCGCACCGACCCGAACGCTTGCCGCTCGTGTTCGTTCTGGAAGTCCCGCAGGCGCCGGTGCAAAGCCTCCGCCGTTCGTCGATTCAGCTTGGGCCGGACTTTGTTAACCCGGATATTTCAGTGCGCCGTGGGAAGTCGTGTTTCTTCAGCGGGATGACCCCGCCCGGCAACTATCGTTCTGGCCGGTAG
>JAYVTJ010000692.1:0-9145 GCA_043774415.1 Fimbriiglobus sp.
ATCAATTCCCACGACATCGACGATGCGCTGAAGACGGCGCGCTCGATCGGCGACAACCGCATCCAGGAAAAGATGAAGGGCAAATCGTGGCCGGAATCGTTCACCCACGGCACCGACGAGCAGCGGGTGCGGAATTTCAAGCAGGGCTTCGATACGGGCGATGCGGGCGAGCGGACTCTGGACAAGTTCTTCGATCCCAAAGTGAAGCCGCTCGATCTGTGATCGACGGATTTTAAGTCGGTCACACTCGGCGTGACGCCACCTTGCGCAATCGCGAATGCTCAATTCATCCCGGTGTCACTCCGAGTGTGACCTACTTTCGCACCGAGAGGTATTCGCCCAAAACCCGACCCACGGGTTCGTCGGTGCGGAGCAGCCGGTAGTCGAAGTGCAGCTCCGCCGCGAGCCGCTTCAGCTTCGCGGTGTGCTCAGCGAAGTTCTTCAGGTATTCGTCGCGCAACCGGCGGGCATCGACTACTTTTTCGCCGCCCCCCGGCTCCAAGCTCCGGAACTTCGTCGGGTTCTTGAAGGGGAAGTCCAGCTCTTCCGGCGATACGATTTGGAAGAGGATCACCTCATGCTTTCGGTATCGCAAGTGCCGGAGGGCGCGCGTCAGCGGGTCGATTTTGTCGAAGCAGTCCGACAGCAGAATCACGAGGCCGCGCCGCTTGAGGTGCTGCCCCGCGATGCGATCCCACACGGCTCCGAGCGACGTTTCGCCGCCCACTTTCGTCCCGTCGAGCGTTTTCAAAATCTGAAGGAGATGCTTCGAACTCGTCTTCGCCGGCACCATCGCCCGGGGCGCATCGTCGTGAGTCAGCAATCCGACGGCATCGAGCTGGCCCAGTAGCAAATAGCTCAGTGATGCGGCGACGTGCTGCGCGTACTCGAACTTGCTCAGCGTCTGCTTGCCCCGGTAGCCCATACTGCCGCTCGCATCGACCACGATCATCGCTTTGAGGTTTGTCTCGTCCTCGTACTCCTTCACATAGTAGCGGTCGGTCTTGCCGAAGGCGCGCCAGTCGATGCGGCGGATCTCGTCGCCGGGATAGTACGGCCGGTGCTCGGCGAATTCGACGCTGAACCCCTTGAATGGACTGCGGTGGATGCCCGAGAGGTAGCCCTCGACGACGCGCCGGGCGACGAGGGCGAGTCCCCCCGCTTTGGCGAGTTCGGTCGGGTCGAACTTCCGAAGCACGGATCGCTCTCCTAAGCCAGTGCGGTTTCGAGTTCGGCGGCTTCGGTCACAGCGGGCGCCGGTGCGTGCGGCGGTCGCAGCAGGAAGGACAAGCCGAGCGCCGCGGCCGCGAAGGCGACCGCGACCAAGCCGGCGAGCGGGTACCCTTCCAGCGGAGCCGTCTCACTCGACTGCGTGATGATCGCCCCTGAGATGAGCGGGGCGATCCCGGTGCCGAAGTGCGACACGGCGTTGTTGAGGTTCATGAAGCGCCCGCGCAGGTGCGGCGGGCTGGAGCCGATCATCATGGCCTGCGCGGGGATGATCCGCCCCGACGCCGTCAGCATGAATCCGGTTGCGGCC
Source organism: Fimbriiglobus sp. (assembly GCA_043774415.1). Classification (GTDB taxonomy): domain Bacteria; phylum Planctomycetota; class Planctomycetia; order Gemmatales; family Gemmataceae; genus JALHQU01. The sequence continues at coordinate 1,541 of JAYVTJ010000692.1, forward strand.
GCCGCGGAAATGGCGATGCCCCACGCGGGGAGGTTCGTGAGGACAACCGTCATCGCCATCGACCCCACGGCCGTGACGAGGAAGACCGGTCGCTGGCCGAAGTGGTCGGTCAATTTCCCGACGACGTTCATCCCGACGAGGGTGAACACTCCCGCGATGGCGTAGATCAGCGCGACCTCGTCGCGGGTCGCGCCGCAGTTCAGCTCCATATACGGGGCCAAGAACGGGATGATCGTGAACGACCCCATGACGAGCGCGAACATGAACAGAAACGAGCGCAGATGATTCGGGTGCCGGGCGACGATGAGCAGCTCCGCGAGAACCCCGTCCCGCCGCTGCTGACGGTGGGCTGTCAGCGAGGGCAACCGCGCGAGTGCGAAGATCCAGACCGGCACGCTGAGGGCGGCGAGCGCCAAGAACGGCATCCCGCGACCGTAGTGGGTGGCCAGCAACAGGCCGATGGGCAGGCCGACGATGGATGCGACGGCGAACGCGGAGGTCACGGCCCCGATGGCGACCCCGCGGCGCTCGTTCGGGAAAACGTCGCCGATGACGGCGAGGATGGCCGAGGATGTGACACCGCCGAACGCTCCGGCCAGTGCGCGGGCCACGAGGAGCCAGGTGTAATCGGGGGCCAATCCGCAGGCGAGCGTGCTGACGGTGAAGCCCGCGTAGTTGAACAGGAGCACCGTCCGGCGGTCGAAGCGATCGACGACGCTCGCCGCGAGAATGCCCGCGACGCAGGCGGCGATCCCGTAGGCGGAGACGATGTGCGCGAACTGCCCGGGGGAGATCTGCAACTCGGTGATGAGCTGCTTCCCGAGCGGCATGACGATGACGAAATCCAAGATGTGCGTGAAGTTGATCGCGGCGAGCAGGACGATGAGCGCCCACTCCACCCGCGTGATCTTCGGCTTCGGGGCGGGCGATCTCATGGTCATCCACGGAGGGCGTTATGCGAATGGGAGAGTACCCGCCCCACGCGGTTTCGCTTACAGCCGTTTGGCGTCGACAGTGGCGGGGATCGTGTCGAGCAATTTGCGGATCACGTCGTCCGGGGTGATGCCGTCGGAATCGGCGTGGAATGTCGTCAAGATCCGGTGGCGGAGCACCGGCAGCGCCACCGCTTTGATGTCCTCCGTCGTCACGTGGACACGCCCGTTGAGGATCGCCCGGGCCTTGCCGCCGAGGATGAGAAACTGGCAAGCCCGTGGCCCGGCGCCCCACGAGACGAGTTCGGGAATCCACTTCGGAATTCCCACTTCCTTCGGCCGTGTGGCCCGCACGAGATCGGCGACGTAGCCGAAGATGTGATCGGCGACGACGACTTGACGGACCACATCTTGGAACTTCAAGATCTGCTGCTGATCGATGATCGGCGCGAGTTCGACCTTCGCCCCGCCGGTCGTCGCTTTCATGATCTGGATCTCTTCGCCGCGCGAAGGGTACTCGACGCGGATGTTGAACATGAAGCGATCCTGCTGCGCTTCCGGCAGCGGATAAGTCCCCTCCTGCTCGATGGGATTCTGCGTGGCGAGGACGAAAAACGGGGCGGGTAGCTTGTAGGTCTGCCCGCCCGCCGTGACGTGCCCCTCTTGCATCGCTTCGAGGAGTGCCGCCTGCGTCTTCGGCGGCGTGCGGTTGATTTCGTCGGCGAGGATCATGTTGGCGAAGAGCGGCCCCGGCAGGAAGACGAACCGCCGCCGGCCGGTCTCGGGGTCGTCCTGCAAGATGTCGGTGCCGGTGATGTCGGCGGGCATCAGATCCGGCGTGAACTGGATCCGCTTGAACGAGAGCGCGAAAACTTTCGAAACGGTGCTGACCAGCAGTGTCTTCGCCAAGCCGGGGACGCCGACGAGCAGGCAGTGCCCCCGACTGAAGAGGGCCATCAGGAGTTGCTCGACGACGGAGCGCTGGCCGACGATGACTTTGCCGATTTGCTCGGTCAGCCGCTCGTAGGTCGCGGCGAGGTCGCGGATCGTCTGGGCATCGGTCGCGGGCTGGGCCGGGGTCGCCATGGAGGTGCTTCGCCGAACTGCGGGATCGTGGCGCTATCCTACGGGAAGCCCCGCGAGTCCGCGGTAGAACTCCTCGAAGCGCAGCCGCATGGCATCCCGACTGTAGTCGCGCTCGACCTTCTCCTGCGCCGCCTCTCCGAAGCGCCGCGCCGACGCGGGATCGGCGAGCATACGGCGGATCGCATTCGCCAAGGCGCCGTCGCGGCTCGTCGGAGCGATGATTCCGCAAGTGCCGCCGTCCAGCAGTTCGGAATTGGCGCCGACATCGGTCGCGACAATCGGCCGACCCGCCGCCATCGATTCGAGCAAGGCGTTCGACATCCCTTCGGAGTGCGACGGAAGCACCGCAAGGTCTAAACCGGACAGGAAGGCGGGGATATCATCCGATGAACCGAGGAAGCGGAACCGGTCGCCGAGGCCGAGTTCGGCGTGCAGTCTTTCCAGTGCCGGACGCTGCTCCCCTTCCCCGGCAACTTCGAACCGCAGCTCCGGAAGCTCCTTCAGCAGAGTCGCGGCGACGCGCAGAAGTCCGTCGATATTCTTCACGGGTCGCAGGTTCGCCACACACCCGATGCGGAGTGTGTCTCCCGAAAAGGGGCGATGGCGGGTGAATCGGAAGCGATCCAGATCGACGCCATTCTCGATCACGGCGATGCGCCCCTCCTCTACGCCGTCCCCGCGCATCAGGGCATCGCGGCCGGCATCGGAGTTGGTGAGGGTGGCATCGACGAAGGGGCGGATGGCGCGATTCAGCAAGCGGTGTTTGCGCGTGAGCCAGTAACTGAGGTTGTTCCGCACGCGGATGATCTTCGGCACCCCCGCGAGCTTCGCGACCGGCACGCCGAAGTAAGCCGAATCGAGGAAGTAGATCTGGGCGATGTCGGGCTTCTCCGCACGCCAGAATCGGCGGAGCCGCATCGCGGCGCGCGGTGCCCCGCGAGCGAAGAGCTTCTTCACGCCGAGTCGCAGGACCGGGCAATCGGCCGGTTCGAGTTCCCGCGAAGATTGGGATTCTCCATCGAGGAGCACGAGCGATGGTTCGATGCGCGTGCGATCCAGAGTGCGGATCAGCGCGAGCAACTGCGATTCGGTCCCGGCGCGGCCGAGGTTGTCGATGAGGAACGACACCCGCACCGGGCGCGAGATCGAGCGTACGGCCGCAATCGGGAGTTGCAGTGTCATCGGCATGTCAGCGAGCCCTCCGCGACTTCGCCGAAATCAGCTTGTCGAACAGTTCGCCGTAGCGCTTCGCCTGGGCCTCGAAGGTGAAGTGATCGCGCATTCTCCGGCGACCGGCGTCGCCCATCGCCTGTCGCACTTCGGGAGATCCTAGGAGTCGGTTCAGTCCGTCTGCGAGCGCCGCCGGCTGACCGCTCGGGACGAGAAACCCGGTTTCGCCGTGCACGACGACTTCCGGAGTACCGCCGACAGCGGTCGCCACGATCGGCACTCCGGCGGCGCTCGCTTCGAGGGCGACATTAGGCAAACCTTCGGTGAAGCTCGGCAGCGCGACGGCGTCGGCCCACGGCAGATACTTGTCGAGTCCGGCGGTGAAGCCCGGCATCCGGAAGCGATCCCGCAGTCCGAGTCCGGAGATGCGAGCTTCCATTGCGGTACGCTCTCCACCTTCACCGAAAAGCACGAACCCGGCTTGCGGATACCGCTGCAATATCGCGGGAACCGCTTCGAGTAGCACGCCGAAGCCCTTTTCCGGGCTGAGCCGACCGGCGGCGAGGACGATATGCGACAGCGGCTTGTCAGTCGGAAAAAAGCCCCGGAGCTTAGCGCGGTATTCGGGATCGGGTTGGGCGAACGCGTTCAGCCGGGCCGCATTGCGGATGATGCTAAGACGCGTGCTCGGCACGCCGGCCATCCGCACGCGCTCCCCCTGCCCTTCGGACACCGCAACGACGTGATCCACGTAGCGCAAATTCACGCGGTCCGCCGCTTCGTACGCCCGCACCTTCAAGTTTTCCCACGTCCAGCCGCGCGATACCGCGACGATGGGAATTCCGACCCTGCGGGCGGCGATGCGGCCCAGGATGTTCGGTTTGAAGGTGTGCGTGACGAGGACATTGGCCGCGCGGTCTTTCAAAAGTTGCGTCAATTCGCGCAGGCATTCGGCGACTGCCGGCGTGTCGGCGGCGAGCGCGATGGCCCCATGGCCGCGAGTGCGAGCTTCGCCGAGGAATGCTTCGCACCGCCCGCCTTCGGCGAACGAAACGAAGGTACTGGTATGCGTCGGCGAATGATCGGCCAAGCCGAGCATCTGGCGCTCGGGGCCGCCGAAAAAGGTGCTCGCCGTGAGGTGGACGACGTTCATCGGCCGCGACTTCCCTGTCGGCGGAGTGTGGAATCGAATGCGGAGGAGAGTCTACGAAAGTCGCCGGGTGCCTGTCGAGAGAGAGTTTATTCGAAGAATTCTTCCACCTTGCATGAGAACCCCGGGAGGAGTTCGCCACCGTCGACTGTCTCGCCCACTTTGAGGATACGCGTATCATTCACGGTCGACACGCGGACGGACTTCGCTTTGGGATCGACGATCCAGACGGCTTTGACACCGGACCGGAGATACTCGTCGGCCTTTTCGAGAAGCTTTTTGATCGTGTCGTCCGGAGACCGGACTTCGACACACAAATCGGCGGGAATGTCGGGGTAGACGCGCACGCTCTTGTTCATCGGCAATCGGCGGGCGCTGTAGAGGCTCACGTCCGGCCCGCGGACCGTGTCGGGATCGCGCTCCGTGATCACGCCGCTTTCGGTGACGACCCGGCAACTGGCGGTCGTTTGGCAGTGCACTCTCAGAAGACTGCCGATCGCCAATTGAATTTCGCCGTGGTTGAAACCCGGCTGCGCCATTTCGACGATCTCCCCGCGCACGAGTTCGGAATACCGGCTCGCGATGGAATCGGGCAAAGTGGCGTACTCGGCAGCCGAGTATCTTTTCTTTTCGACCGTAGCGGGCATCGCAATTCTCCTCCTGCAAGTCTATCACAGACCCGATTTCAAAGTGCCAGCTATCACACCTTCCCCACGTCTTTCCACTGTTTCGTACTCGCGGACTCGAGCACAGCGTCCAGCACCAGTTGCGTTTCGAGCGCATCGCGGAAAGTCGGGCCAGCCGGTTTGCCCGTGCTCAGCCCCTGCAGGAAGTCGGCGACTTGGTGCGTGAAGCTGCTGTCGTAGCCGATCGCGAGGCCGGGCACCCACCAGTTGGCCATGTACGGGTGATCCGGACTGTTGTCGGTAACGTGGATGCTCTTCCAGCCCCGGGTCATGCTTTCGTCTTTGTAGTCGAAGATCGACAGGCGGTGCAAATCGTGGAGATCCCAGAAGATCGACATGTTCTCGCCGTTGATTTCGAGCGTGTACTGGGCCTTGTGGCCGCGGGCGTAGCGGGTGCTCTCGAAGTTGGCGAGCGAGCCGTTGGCGAACTTGCCGAAGAAGGTGCAGGCGTCGTCGATGGTCACCTTTTCCATCTTGCCCGTGAGGGTGTGCGGCCGCTCTTTCACGAAGACTTCGGTCATGGCGCAGACGCTTTCCAAACTGCCGTTGAACCAGAGGGCCGTGTCGATGCAGTGGGCGAGCAAGTCGCCCGAGACGCCCGCCCCGGCCGCGGCAGCGTCCAAGCGCCACAGTCCTTGACCGCCCTGCGGCAGGTCGGACTTGATCGTCCAATCCTGGAGGAACTTGGCCCGGTAGTGGAAGACCTTGCCGAGGCGACCTTCGTCGATGAGCTTCTTCGCGAGGCTCACCGCCGGGATGCGGCGGTAGTTGTACCAGACCATGTTCGCGACGCCGGCCTTCTCGACGGCGTCCACCATCGTGCGTCCCTCGGCGGCGTTCATCGCCAGCGGCTTCTCGCAGAGGATCATCTTCCCGGCCTTCGCCGCGGCGATGGCCATCTCGGCATGCAGGTTGTTCGGCACGCAGATATCGACGGCGTCGATGTCTTTGCGCTCGATCAGCTTCCGCCAATCGGTCTCGACGGATGCATAGCCCCACTGGTCGGCGAACGCCTGAGCCTTGGCCGCATCGCGGGCGCAGACGGCCTGGAGGATCACCTCGTAGTTGGTCGGGAAGAACTGGCCGACTTGCTTGTAGGCATTCGTGTGGGCGCGCCCCATGAAGCCGTAGCCGATCATGCCGACGCGGAAAGGATTTTTGGGCATGGAGAGAGAACCTTGTAGAAGGAGTGTTCGGTCAGCGTTTCGGGCTTCGGCGTTTGCGGTTCCCCTTCTCGAAGATCGACTTGAGCGAACACCGGAAGCCGGGAACGATCGATTCGCCATCCAAGAACGAGTTCTCGTCGAGCAGGCGGAATCTTTTGGGGCTCGTATGGATTTTCGCCGTCCGAGTCGCGGGGTCGATGATCCAGGCGAGCTTCATCCCCGATGCGAAAAATTCCCGGAGTTTGAGCGCGATCTCCGCATTCGTGTTCGAATCGCTAAGGATTTCGATGCAGAGCCAAGGGCAGGTGGACGAAACCGCCTCTTCGGGCATTTCGTCATCGGGAAACATCTCCCACGGGAAAACCGAGATGTCCGGGAGCCGCACGTTCCCCGCCCGCATCTTGCTCGGGGCGTCCGGCCCGCTCACCCACGCGAGATCGTGCGCGTCGCAGTAATCCATGAGTTTGCCGCCGAGGAATAGAGCCAAGCGTCCTTCCGTCTGTCCCATCGGCTTCTCCACCAGCACCCCGTCCACGAGTTCGACCAGCCGCTTTCCATCCCCTTCCAAATACCGGAGCGCATCGGCTTCGGTCGCCGTACCGGGGTAAGGCTCGAACAAGATGCGGTTGAGAGGCACGGATCCGAGACGCTCGTGGAGATCAGCGAGCGTGCGGATTGCGGGAACCTTCGGGGCGATCGCGACCATTCGATCCTCCTTCACGCCGCGGCGTACTTCTCGCGCATCTTATCGAGGTACTTCTTGCTCTGCGCCGTCACGTCCCAGGCGTTCGGCCAGAAGCACAAATCGACGCACCACCAGTCGCTCGGCACGCCCGCGGCTCGAATCGCCGGGATCAACTTGTCGAAATCGAGTGCGCCGGTCCCGGCCGAGCCGAACGGATTGTGCGTGCTGGTATTGTGCTCGTTGAGGGTGCCGTCGCTGTCGATGACGTGCACATGGGTGATGTTCCCCTTCAGCTTTTCGAGGAGTTCCATCGCCCCGCCCGGTAGCGTCTCCTTCGCGCCGATCTGGTTCGCGCCGATGGCCGCGCACATGTGGGCGTGGCAGGTGTCGTAGAGCACGCCGAAGTTCGGGTTGTTGCGCTTCACGCGCACTTCGTCCACGAGGGCGAGGATTTCGCTCGGCTTGTTGATCGGGAAGCCCGGCTCGAATTCCCAGCAGATGCGGATGTTCCGCTGGGCCGCGAGCTTGCTGCAGAGGTCGAACGCCTTCACGGCGCGCTCGAAGGCGATCTCGTTCGTCACCGTGCCGTTTTGCACCACCGTGATCGGCTCGACGGTATCGACCCGGATGCAATCGATCCCGAGGTCGTCCGCGAACAGCACGTTTTTGGCGAAGGCCGCGATGAACGGGCCGCTGTCTTCGACCGTCAGCAGCTTTTGGCTCCAGAGGT
>JAYVTJ010000693.1:0-3537 GCA_043774415.1 Fimbriiglobus sp.
ATCGCCGCCCACCGGGTGGGTTCAGCGGGACCGATGCTGTGCACAGGGTGAACGGTTACGGTTCGGGAAGTGTCGGCCACGCGACCGCGAGCGCTGCGATTTCGGCGTCGGAAATGCGCCCTTCAGGGGGTTTCTCACTACGCCCGGCACTACGCCCGTTGTGGTAATAGTTCAGAAACTCCTTACTTTCAAGGGTATTAGCATCTGGCTCCAGCGATTGAAAATCGCTAGGTCCTCGGTTCAACCCCGAGAGTGGCCACTTCTACTTCTCAGTGCTTTTGCCCGCCATCGTTCGGGTCACCGGCTGTTCGTCCTCCCCGTTCTGGTTCCCCTGTCGGCCCACCCTGTCTTTTACTTGCGTACGGTTAGCGTTTCGTGTGCATCGGGTGTCGCTTCGACGACGAGATCATTCTTCATTCCGATTGACCGATGTCAATTCCGATCGAGGGGGTAGCAAGAATGTCCGGAACCGGAATCAGTGCCCCCGGCGGATGTCCGACGGCGGATACCGCACTTCGATCTGGTAGACTTTCTTCACACGGCAGCGGATTTCCCACGTCTCGGGGTCGATGCGCTCCGGCACCTCCACCCGGTGAATGTCCACAGTGGCGTGGAAGCCGCGCTCCCACAGCACGTCGATGACCATGCGCAGCGCGAGCGGATCGTCGAGCGTCGATTCTTCGCTGTTGATCTGCGCATGCCCGGACATGGCATGGGCGCGCACGATCGGCAGGATTTTGGACTCGATCAGTTTCACGACACTGCAGAAAAGTTCGCGGTGATCATCCACGTAATCTTCGAGCCGGCTCACGAGTTCTTGGCGGGCGTGCAACCCGAGCTGAGTGGCCAGAGGGATGTTTTGGATCAGGTCGAACACGGCCGGGTTGAGTTCGAGCGAACTCTGGTAGGTGAACTCGCGCAGGATGTTCTGCTGCACCACCGGCAGCGGATCCTCGGCGTCGATGAAGTGGAAGTGGAAGATCTTGCGCAGCGACTGCAGCGCTTCGAAATTGGCGTCCTTGAACGCCTTGTACCGCTTGCGGCAGAGCGCCGGATCGAGGTCGGTCACGCGCTCTTCGAGGAGCTTGCCGACGCCCGATTCCTTCGCCTGCCGGTTCTGTTCCCGGATCAGCATACCCCGGCTCAACTGGCGCTGGACGCTCACCTCCTCGGACACGAACAGCAGCGCGATGCGGAACATCGGCTTGCGGTACGGCCGCGCGGCGGCCCGGTGCTCGGAATGGAGATCGAGCATCGCGTGGTAGAAGATCTTCAGGCATTCGACCTGCACTTTCGTGCGCGGGAAACCGTCCACGATGACGCCGTCGCCGTACTTCGGATCGAGCAGTTCTTCGAGCAGCAGTCCGATGACCTCGCGATCCCCCACCATCTGCCCGGCGTTCTTGATGGCCACGGCCTGGGCCGTGGTGAGCAACTGGCTGATGACGACGGGCGGCGCGGTGATATCGCGGGCCTGCGCGATGAATGGCGTGTTGGTCCCCTTCCCCGCTCCGGGTGCGCCGCCGAGCCAGATGAACTCGCCGGGGAACTTGAGGTTCTCGCGGCCATACTTTTCCAGCAGATCGGTCCAGACGGCCGAGAAGATGAGCTGCGCGTCTTTGATTTCGAGATCGACGACCGAAGGCGGTCGCGCGGCGGGGATAGGCTCGCTCATAAACGCTCGCTGGTGCGCGGGGCCGGATTCGGCCCGGCTATCTTACGATGCCGAACCGCTCCAGCGCAGCACGGCCCCCGCTTCGATCATGCCGGCCCCCGCCGCGGTGAGCAGGAGAGTCTGACCGGGGCGGATGCGACCGTCCTGCACAGCGATTGATAGGGCCAGCGGAATCGACGCGGCGGAGCTGTTGCCGTACTCCCCGACGATCGAAATCGTGCGCTCGGGCGGGATGCCCAAGCGCTCGCCCGCTTCGCGGAGGATGCGGGAATTCGCCTGATGTGGCACCCACCAATCGATGTCGCTGACGGCGAGCTTCGCATTTTCCAACGCGACTTCACCGGCCCGCACCATGGCCCGCACGGCGACGCGGAACAAATCCGATCCGCGGGCCATGCGCATGAAATGTTCGCCGCGCTCCACGGCTCCGACCGTGATCGGCAAGCGGCTCCCCCCGGCCGGAATCAGGATGCTGTCGTAGTGATCCCCCTGCGAATCGAGGTGAATCGCAAGCAGCGCATCCGGTTCCTTTTCATCCGGCGCGAGGATCATCGCCCCGGCGCCGTCGGCGAAGAGCGCGGCCGTCATCGGGTCGGCGGGGTCCACGCGCCGGCTGAGGACATTGGCCGCGATGAGCAGGACCGAGCAGCGCTGCGCTCCGCAGAAGGAGTGCCCGAGCGCGAGTGCACCGACGAAACCGGAGCAGGCGCCCGCGAGGTCGAACGCTCCGCAGCCGGCGAGACCCAGGCGATGGGCGACGAGTGGAGCCGTCGGCGGCAGCGGGTGATCCGGCGTGCTCGTGGCGAGCAGGAGAAGGCCGATCGGTGCCGTGAGCCGTCCCCCGCGGCGCAGCGCTTCCGCACCCGCGCGGACGGCGAAGTCCGATGTGGCTTCGTCGGGTGAAGCGTACCGGCGCTCGCGGATGCCGGTGCGGCGCTCGATCCATCCGGCATCCAATCCGAGGCGAGCTTCCAACTCCGCACTCGTGACGCGGAGGTCTGGCACGGCATGACCGACGGAGGCGATCCGCGTCATGGCGAGCCCTCGGCGCAGGCGATCATCGCATCGGCGATGCGGTGCAGCGATTCGTCGCTCGTCCGCAGCGGCGGCATCGCGTAGAGCACATTCCCGAGGGGCCGGAGCAGGACGCCGCGGTCGAGGCACGTCTGCCGCATCCGCTTGCCGATGTCCGAAAGGTATCCGCCGGCAGCGGGAAATTCGAGTGCGGCGATCGTGCCCCGCGTCCGCACCTCCACCCTTCCCTGCAACGGGAGCAACCGCTCGCGCCAGACCGCTTTGATCCGCGCGGCATCATCCTTCCATCGCCCCGTTGAGAGTTCGCGGAAGTTGGCAACGGCGACGGCGCAGGCGAGCGGATGACCGGTGAAGGAGTGTCCGTGGAAGAAGGTCCTCGTGCGGTCGGCCGTGGCGAACGCCGCGACGATTTCCGGGGAAACGAGTGTCGCCGCGAGCGGGAGAATCCCCCCGGCCAGCGTCTTCGCGGTGCAGATCAAATCGGGGGCAATCCCGGCTCGCTCGAAGGCCCACCGCGTTCCCGTGCGGCCGCAGCCGGTCATCACTTCGTCGGCGATGAAGAGGACGCCGTGCGCGCGCGTCACCTCGAAGAGGGCCCGCAGTTCCTCGGGTGTGTGCATCCGCATTCCGCCGGCGCCCTGCACGAGCGGTTCGAGGATCACGGCCGCGACCCGGCCGCGATTCGCCGCGAGCGCCGCGTCCAATCGCTCCGCCGAGAGGGGCACTTGCAGCGTTTTGAAAAGCAGCGGATCGAAGCGCCCGAAGAAGAGCGGATCGCGTCCCGCGGCCATCGCACCGAAGGTGTCGCCGTGGTAGCCCCCCTCGAA
>JAYVTJ010000694.1:0-6464 GCA_043774415.1 Fimbriiglobus sp.
GTGAAAGCCGGCGCGCCGGCCCTCGCGCCGAAACTCTGGTACGGGATGCCCGCGTATGCAAAAGATGGCAAGGTCGTCTGCTTCTTCCAAAGCGCGCAGAAGTTCAAGACGAGGTACGCGACATTCGCCTTCATGCACGAGGCGAACCTCGACGATGGCGCCGTGTGGCCGACGGCCTTCGCGGTGAAGGAGTTGACGGCCGCCGAGGAGGCGAAGCTCGGCGCACTCGTGAAGAAAGCGGCGAGCTGAGGCGGGGCCCGCTCGCGGGTCGAACCCCGAGCCGCGGCGCGCCGATGCAATTCCTGCGGCTGCGAGTAGAATCGCCCGGGTCCGGCCGGATGGAGAATCCGCGATCGAGTTCGGCTCCCCCTCTCGCGGCACTTTGCGCATTCGGAAGTTGCGAACACCCATGAGCAAAGCCCCCGCCGGCCGAATGCCCCCGAATCGCGGCCTCGCCAAGGCTCCCACGGGTGTCCAGGGCCTCGATGAAATCACGGGGGGCGGCCTGCCCCGCGGTCGGCCCACGCTCGTCTGCGGCAGCGCCGGCTGCGGCAAGACGCTGCTGGCGCTGGAGTTCCTCGTCCGCGGCGCCACCCAGTTCGGCGAGCCCGGCGTATTCATGGCCTTCGAGGAGACGGGCAAAGAACTGACCGAGAACGTCCGCTCGCTCGGCTTCGACCTCGACGATCTCGTCAAGCAGAAAAAGCTCGCCATCGATTTCGTGCGCGTCGAGCGGACCGAGTACGAAGAGTCCGGCGAGTACGACTTGGAGGGGCTGTTCGTCCGCCTCAACTACGCGATCGATTCCATCGGCGCCAAGCGCGTCGTCCTCGACACCATCGAGACGCTCTTCGGCGGTCTCTCCAACATGGCCATCCTGCGAGGCGAACTGCGCCGACTCTTCCGCTGGCTCAAGGACAAAGGCGTGACCGCCGTCATCACCGGCGAAACGGGCGACGGCCCCTTCACCCGGCACGGCCTGGAAGAGTACGTGTCCGACTGCGTCATCCAGCTCGACCACCGGGTGGAGAACCAAGTTTCGACGCGGCGGCTGCGGATCGTCAAGTACCGGGGCACCACGCACGGCACCAACGAATACCCCTTCCTCATCGACGAGGACGGCATCAACGTCCTGCCCGTCACCTCGCTCGGGTTGCAGCACACGGTCAGTTCCGAGCGCGTTTCGAGCGGCGTTCCGCGCCTCGACATGATGCTCGGCGGCGAAGGCTACTTCCGGGGCAGCACCGTGCTCGTGTCGGGCACGGCGGGCAGCGGCAAGACCAGCCTCGCCGCCCACTTCGCCGCCGCAGCGTGCCTGCGCGGGGAGCGCTGCCTGTACCTCGCCTTCGAGGAATCCCCGGGCCAACTGCTGCGCAACATGCGCTCCATCGGGATCGATCTCGAGCCGTCGATGAAGAAGGGCCTGCTGCAATTCCACGCCAGCCGCGCTTCGATCCACGGCCTGGAAATGCACCTGGCGACCATCCACAAGCTGGTGCGGGAATTCCAGCCGCGCGTGGTCATCATGGATCCGGTCGGCAGCATGACGGCGGTGGGCACGCGCCGGGATGCGAACGTGATGATGACCCGGCTGATCGACTTCCTCAAGATCCAAGAGATCACGGCGTTTCTGACCAGCCTCACGAGCGGCGACGCAGCCCTGGAAACGATCGATGTGGAAATATCTTCACTCGTCGATACCTGGCTGCTCCTGCGGGATCTCGAATTGGGCGGCGAGCGGAACCGGGTGATCAACGTCCTCAAGTCGCGCGGGATGGCGCATTCCAACCAGCTCCGCGAGTTCCTCCTGACGGAGCGCGGGGTGGAATTGCAGGACGTCTACCTGGGCGCGGAGGGCGTGTTGACCGGCTCGGCGCGGCAGGGGCAGGAGTCGCGGGAAAAAGCCGTCGCCATGCTGCGCCAGCAGGAAGTCGAAGGCAAGCAGCGCGAGCGCGAGCGCCGGCGCGAGGCGCTGGAAGCCCGCATCCTCGCGCTGCAGAAGGAGTTCGAGGCGGAAGAGGAGGAGGCCATGCGGCTCATGGCCCAGGTCCATGCGAGCCAAGAAGTCCTCGGCAAGGATCGGGAGGAAATGGGGCGGAGCCGCAAGTCGGACGCGAGCGAGACGCCCGCCCGTTCCCGCAAAGCGCCGGGAGGCCGCAAATGACAGCGCTCGCCGAGCCTGCGGGACGAAAAGTCGCACCCGCGGGCGCCGGAGATGCGGAGGTTTGGGAACTGCGACTGTACATCGCCGGGCAGACGCCGAGATCCGTCGCCGCCTTCGCCAACCTCAAGAAGCTGTGCGAGGAGCATCTGGCGGGCCGGTACAAAATCGAAGTGATCGATCTGATGGAGCATCCGCAACTGGCGGCGGGCGATCAGATCCTGGCCATTCCGACGGTGGTGAGGAGATTGCCGACGCCGCTGCGCCGGATCGTCGGGGACTTGTCGAATATGGAGCGCACTCTGGTGGGGTTGGAGTTGCGGCCCGCCAAGTCGGTCAAGTGATACAGGACGGATGAGATGAAGAAGAAAGACTCCGGCACGACCGAAGCCTTCGAGGAGTTGGTGGCCGAGACCCCCGGCGAGGAGCGCTACGTCCTGCGCCTCTACGTCACCGGCATGACGCAGCGCAGCACGGAGGCCTTCGCCACGATCAAGGCCCTGTGCGAAGAGCGGCTGCACGGCCGCTACGAGTTGGAAGTGATCGACATCTACCAGCAACCGCAACTGGCGATCGACGAGCAGATCGTCGCCGTGCCCACGCTGGTCAAGGAGCTGCCCGCGCCGCTCCGGCGATTGGTCGGCGACCTCTCCAACGAGGAGCGGGTTCTGCTGGGCTTGGACCTGCGCCGCAAACATTGAACGGGGATGCGGCATGACCGTTGCGAACTCGCAGGCGGAAATCGCCGACCTGCGACGCCGACTGGAAGAAGCCGAGGAGACGATCCGGGCCATCCGCTGCGGAGACGTGGACGCGTTTGTCGTCGAGATGCCGCAAGGGGCGCGGGTCTACACCCTCCAGAGCGCGGACCGCCCCTACCGACTGCTGGTCGAGGGGATGCAGCAGGGCGCGCTCACACTCGGCGACGACGGCACCATCGCCTACTGCAACCGCCGCTTCGCCGATCTCGTGGGCGTCCCGCCCGAGCGATTGGTGGGCGTCGCCGTCCGCGATTTCATCCCGCCCGAGGCCCACGGTTTTTACGAAGGCTTGCTGCGGCGCGGGCGCGCCGGTTTCAGCCAGGGCGAAAGTCACATCCGGAATGGTGCGGGCGAGCCGGTGCCCGTCTTCCTCACGCTCAATTCTCTCCCGCCGGACTGCGGGGCCGCGGTCGGCATCCTCGTGACCGACCTGACGACGCAAAAGCATCACGACGAACTCCGCGCCAGTGAGGAGCGCTACCGCAATCTCTTCAATTCGATCGACGAAGGCTTCTGCGTCGTCGAGATGATCTTCGACGAAAGCGGCCGAGCGGTCGATTATCGGTTCTTGGAAGTGAATCCGACGTTCGCGCGGCAGACCGGGTTGTCCGGGGCGACCGGGAAGCGGATGCGCGAACTCGTGCCGGACCTCGAAGATCACTGGTTTGAAATCTACGGCCGAGTCGCCGTCACCGGCGAACCGATCCGCTTCGTCAACGAAGCGAAGTTGATGGGGGGTCGCTGGTTCGACGTCTACGCCTGCCGGGTCGGCGATCATCCCAGCCGGAAGGTCGCCCTCATTTTCAACGACATCACCGAGCGCCGCCAGTCCGAACAGAAGTTCCGGGGCCTGCTGGAATCCGCTCCGGATGCGATGGTGATCATCGACGGCCGAGGACGGATCGCGCTGGTCAACGCCCAGACGGAAAAGCTGTTCGGCTATGCCCGGGGCGAACTCGTCGGGATGCCCGTCGAGATCCTCATCCCGCAGCGCTTCCACGACCGTCACCCCGGCCACCGCCAGAGCTTTTTCGGCGATCCGAAGCTGCGGCCGATGGGGGCCGGTCGGGAACTCTGGGCCGCGCGCCGCGACGGGACCGAGTTCCAAGTGGAAATCGGCCTGAGTCCTCTGGAGACCGAGTCGGGCGTCCTCGTCACCGCCGCCATCCGCGACATCACCGAGCGCAAGAAGACCGAGGAGGCGCTGCGCGCGAGCGAGGCCTTCAGCCGCGACATCCTGGAGAACAGCCCGGACTGCGTCAAGGTGCTCGACGCGGCGGGGCATGTCGTAGGCATCAACGCCAACGGACAATGCCTCATGGAGATCGACGACATTGCGGCCGTCGAGGGCCGTGCGTGGTGCGACCTCTGGCCGGACGAGGGGCAGACGGAAGTTCTCGCGGCCATCGAGGCGGCCCGCTCCGGGGGCACCGGACGATTCCAGCGCTTCTGTCCCACCGCCAAGGGTACCCCCAAGTGGTGGGATGTGATCGTCGCGCCGATCCGCGATGCGGAGGGCGAGGTCGTCCGCTTTATCTCCGTATCGCGCGACATCTCCGAGCGCAAGCAGGCGGAACTGAAACTGCAGGAGCAGACGGCCGCCCTCGCGGAAGCCGACCGGCGCAAGAACGAGTTTTTGGCGATGCTGGCCCACGAACTGCGGAACCCCCTCGCCCCGATCCGCAACGCCGCGCAGGCTCTGCAGCTCGCGCCCGACAGCGCGGACGCCGTCCGTTCGGCGTCGGCGATGATCGGGCGCCAGGTCGGCCAGATGGTCCGGCTGGTGGACGACTTGCTCGACGTGAGCCGCGTGAGCCGGGGCAAGATCGATCTGCGGCGGGAGCGGGTCGAACTGGCGTCCGCCGTGAACCACGCCGTCGAAGCCGCCCTGGCGCTGTACGAGAACCGGAACCACAACCTGATCGTCACCATGCCGCCGCAGCCGGTGTATCTGAACGCCGACCCGACCCGATTGGCCCAGGTGGTGGGCAACCTTTTGAACAACGCCTGCAAGTTCACCGACAAGGGCGGCCGCATTTCGCTGACGGTGGAGCGCGGGGGCGAGTGGGCGACGATCCGAGTCCGGGACAGCGGCATCGGCATCGCCGCCGACCAGCTCCCCCGCATCTTCGACCTGTTCACGCAGATCGACACCTCGATCGAGCGCTCGGTCAGCGGGCTGGGCATCGGCCTGACGCTGGTGAAGACCCTGGTGGAAATGCACGACGGCACGGTGGACGTACTCAGTGACGGAGTCGGCCGGGGCAGCGAGTTCGTGGTCCGCCTGCCGGTGATGGTCGAACCGCCCCCGCCGCCCCCCGTGCCGCCCGCCGCCGCGCCCGCGACGGCCCGCCGCATACTTGTCGTCGACGACAACCGGGACTCGGCCACATCGCTCGCGATGCTGCTGGAGCTGACCGGCAACGAGACGACCACGGCGTACGACGGCCTCGAGGCCGTGGAAGCGGCGGAGGCGTTTCGGCCCGACGTGGTGCTGCTCGACATCGGCCTGCCGAAGTTGAACGGCTACGGGGTGGCCCGCAAGATCCGCGAACAGCCGTGGGGGAATACGGTGGTGCTGGTGGCGTTGACCGGCTGGGGTCAGGAGGAAGATCGGCAAAAGTCCCGAGACGGCGGGTTCGACGCCCACATGGTCAAGCCGGTGGACTTCGACGACCTCTTGAAGGTGCTGGCCGAGACGCGAGCGGGGGCGCCCAAAGGAAGTGCCGGCTGACAAACAGATGGGGCCGGAGGGTGATACCGGTTTCGGTCTCCCCCTCCGGCCCCAGGGGACTCGGAAAAAATTCAGTCGTCGATCCCGAACAGCTTCGGATCGAGCTTGGCGCTCAGCTTGGCTTCCGTGAAGGTCGTCGTCATGAAGGTCTTGCCGTCGTGCGTGACGACGAGCTTCATCGGGATCTTGATCCCGTCCACTTCCTTGTACTCGGTCATCACGGTCTCCTCCTCGACTTCGTCGCCGACGCCGGGGGCGATGGCCTTGCGGTTCGTCGCGTGGAGCAGGCCGGTCTTCTTGTCGAAGTAGAGCTTCATCGCCTTCGTCTTCTTCCCTTCGACGAGGACCGTGACGCATTCGACGCCGGCGATCTTCGCATCCTTCCCGGCCTTGATCGTGTACTTCTCCTTGTCGAGCAGCGGGTAAAGCATCGAAATTTCTTGGCTCGAAGCCCCTTGGCGCAGCTCGTCCTTTGTCTTGTCGTCGAGCTTCTGCGCCATGCCGTTGAGGGTCGTCTTGAACTTGTCGCCGTTGCCGATTTGGACGATCGCGAGTTTCTGCCCCATCAGGGAGGTGTCGATGGTCATCTTGAACTGATCGGGCAGTTGGTACAGCACGGTGCCGGTGTACTCGAGGTCGGTGCCGAGGACGGTCATCGACCCCTTCATTTTGTAGTCGCCGGCTTTGTTCTTCTTGAGGGCCTCTTCGCCGCCGTGGGCTTTGATGCCGGCGTTCACGATCTTGAAGGCCGTTTCGTCTTCGGCCCGCGCCTGCGGGGCCGCGATCGTCAAGAGTGCCGCGAGGGCAA
>JAYVTJ010000695.1:0-2455 GCA_043774415.1 Fimbriiglobus sp.
GTTCCGGAAGGAATTTCGGCGAGAGGCCATCGCGCAGGACGGAGCGGGCGCGGGTCGGATCGGTCTCCCGCTTCACGCGCACGTCGGCGCTCGGTTGGTCGAGCGTCCAGCCGGTGAGGGCGCGGGCCGTTTCGAGAATGTCCTTCTCGGTGTAGTTGCCGACGCCGAGCGTGAAGAGTTCGAGCAGTTCGCGGGCGTAGTTTTCGTTCGGGTGGGCTTTGTCCGATTCTTCGAGGTCGAGGTAGCAGAGCATGGCCGGGTCGAGCGTGACCGCTTCGAGAAAGTCGCGGAAGTTGCCGAGAGCGTGTTTGCGCCACGTCTCGTTCTGCTGGTAAAAGGCCTGCGAAAAATTCGGGAGTTTGCCGATGGCACTCGTGAAGTGCCCGTGCCAGAAGAGGGTCATCTGCTCGCGGAGCGGGGCATCCGTATGCACCATCTGCGTCAGCCACCACGCCTTCAAGTTGTTCAGTTCGCTTTGGTTCCGAGTGCCGTTGCGGCGCAGGACGACGAGGTATTCCTCGGCTGTCATATCGGCGTAGCGGCGGTTGTTGTTGATCCAAGTGTTCCGGACCCATTCGGGACGTGTAGGCGCCTTCGCCGCGGCGGCTCGATCGAGCAATTGCTTCACCGCTTCGGCGAGAGGCGTCTCGGCGAGCGCCTTCGCTTCTTCGGGGGTGCCCCCGAAAGACGCCCGGCTCAGGAGATGCCGGGCGGCGGCGGCGTCCCATTTCGCCGGGGCCGTCGCGTTCACCGGCTCGCCGGCGCGGCCCGAGTTCGCCGCAGCGACCAGCGCGATCAGGCAGATCGCGTACAGCAGCGGACGTCGGGAAATCGGGGTGCGGTCGGGTCGATAACTCATCGCGTTGTCCTCTCGGAAGGAGTGGTTGTAAGAGGGTTCAATAATCGCCGGGGATGACTTCCCCGCCGGAGCGGGTGACCATAGCCGCCAGTACCGTCAGCGGGATGGAATCCCGCAGGAACCGAACACTGCCGTCGGTCATGGCGACGTTCGCCCCGCCGGTGTGGAAGGAGTAAACCTCGTTGTCGTTCGAGCAGTTCACCGAGCAGTCGCCCCACGAGACGGCAAATGCGGAAGACGAATCCCCGGTGACGCCGTCGTAGGAAGCGCCGTCGATGGACATCCCCTTCAAACTGCTCATCCACGTTCCGCCCGTCGGGAACGGATAGGGGTTCGAAGTGCTCCACGTTTTCGGAGTCGGAGGCGGACCCGGCGGCAGCGGGGACGAAATCTGTTTGCGCTTCTGCCAGAGGAACGGTCGTCCCGCGCACTCCGCGAAGAGCATGGTGTTCGAGAGGCCATCGGTGATGCTGGCCACGCGGGCCGGTGTGCCGAAGGAGATCGGCCCTTTGACACTGTCGCCGGTCAGCCCGAGCGAGAGCCGCGCCACCAACCCCGAACCGAGGCCGCTCGTGTTCGCGTAGTCGATGGCCGCGCCTTCCACGAGTGCTCGCGGTTGGCTGCTCCCGTTGACCGTGGTGTACTCGAACGCTTGGCCCGAGCGCGTCGAACTCGGGCAGACGAAGGTCTTCACGACCGACATGCGACCGGCGGTGTTGGAGGCCGAATTCCAGTTGGCGTTGCGGTCGTAGTTGGCGAAGAGGGCGTTCTGTTCGATGTACGGGAGGAGGTCGGTCACGTAGCCGTAGGAAAAGGGCGCGGCCGTGGCCCCGAGCGTTCCCGTGCTATTGAGCGGGTAGACTCCGGTCGTCACTTCCAAGTTGGCGACGCCGAGGGCCATCTGCTTCAGATTGTTCTGGCAGCTCATGCGGGCGGCCGCTTCGCGCACTTTCTGCACGGCGGGCAGGAGCAGGCCGATGAGTATCGCGATGATCGCGATCACCACCAGCAATTCGATCAGCGTAAAGCCGCGTCGCAGCTTGGTCATGTCGATAGTTCCGAGTTGTTCGATCCGGTAACGGATCAGCGAGTCAAAATCAAAGGCTTCAATTCGTTGGGCTGCTTTTCCACGACGATTTTCAAGCCCGACGATTCGGGCTTATCGAATTTCGGGGGTAGTCGGCTACCGCCACCGCCGTTGGTTTCGTCCGCGTTTTTGCCGGGCGGAGTCGGCCAGAACACCGTGAGGAGGTATTCGCCCGCCGGCAGTCCATCGCCGTGATCGTAGGTTGTGGGCGAAAACGATCCGTCGCTCTGCACCACGGCCGAAGGGCGAAGGTTGCGTTCGAGTGCCTCCCCGGTCTGAGGATGGAAGACGATCATCGCCCCATCCGTCGGCTTGTGGTCGAAGGTCATCATTCCTTTGACCGGAAAAACGGGCAAGCGCTTCGGGCCACTGTCCCCGCACCCGAAGCAGGCAGCGAGTAACACCGGGAAAATCCGCAGCGGGCGAATCACGACGAGCCCTTCGGTGAGCGGTTGCGGGTCAACCACCAGATCAACCCCGTCGCGACTGCGATAATCGCGAGCCCGACA
>JAYVTJ010000696.1:0-3313 GCA_043774415.1 Fimbriiglobus sp.
ACATCGCTAAAGTCGAGCTAGGGCAAAAATCCTTCCGCGTCGGATCCGACTTCGCCCCGTTGATCTCAGTCGCTCTCGGCGTCCCGCTCTCCCACTGGGCGCCCTTCACTTCGGACGGGCACCTCATGGCCGATGTGCCCGCGCCGCGCCGACTCCCGATGTACGGCTGGGTGGGTGCCGGGCCTGCGGTCGAAGGCGACGCCGAGCGGGAGTTCATCGACGTGCCGGCTCACCTGTCGCGCGCCGATGCCGTGTACCGCGTGCGCGGCACGTCGATGGTCGGAGCCGGCATCGAAGACGAGGACTACATCGCCGTGCGGCGAGACCCGGAGCCTCAGGACCGCGAAATGGTCGTCGCCTACATCGACGGCTACGGCACCGTACTCAAGATGATGCGGTGGAAAATTATCGGCGGCCGCGCCCGAACGCTGGTTTCGCGAAACGGCTCGGACTATCAGCACGATCTCCGGGAAGGCGACCGGGTCTACGGTGTGTTCATCGGGGCTTTTCGCGTAGAACCGCCTGCGAAAAAGAAGGGGTCGCGGGTCAAGTGACCTTGATATCAACGAACAGCTCGCAGGACTCGAACAGCTCGTCGACGTCCTCCGCATACAGGGCGAGTCGCCGAAGCCGATTCTCCTGGAGAACCATACCGAGCGCATCGAGCAGCTTGATGCATTCGCGATAGACCGAAAGAGCATCGACGGGGCCACGGGTTTCTAGAGTCGGCTTTTGAACGATGCGGATCATGGCGCGGCTCGGCGAAGGATAGGAGTGGTGGGGCGCCGTGCCGAAGGTTTGAAAATGTTACCGGCGATCGGCCGTCGGTCGTTGTCAGTTGCGGGATTCTGAGCGGAGTTTCCCGGACGCGCGGACGGCGCATCCCGACAGCCGATGCGCTTCGCGCGATAAGGTCCGTTGAGGGGGTCGAACGATGTCTAATTTGGATTCCGCCGCCGAACTCTTCGCCGCGGAGTGCGCCCTGCTGGAGCAGCAGCGCATCAGCATCGGCACCCCGGAGCACAACCGGTGCCTGGAGCGGGTCAAGGAGGCCCGGCGAAAGATGGTGGAAGCGGAGCGGCCGACGCCCTCTCAGGAGCGGCGCGGCGGGAAGCACGACCCGGCGTGAATGTCCCTGAGATATCCGGAAATGGCCCACCTCGTCCGCATCACAACCATTCGGCACGCTTGCCCGCGCACCGGCAAGCGCGTGCCCGCCAGCACCCCCGGCGCCGTCGCATCCTCGACCAGCTCCCGCAAGTGGTACGGCCAGGGCATCCCCGGCCAGCCGCCCACGAAGCGAGTCCCGCTCGCCTCAGATAAATCAGTCGCAGCTCGAATGCTCGACAACCTCGTGCGCGACGCCGAGCGCGGCGCCGCAGATCTCCCCGACGCGGACGCGGCCCGGCTCCCGCTCGCGGCGCTGCTCCTCGAGTTCGAAGCGGACATGCTCCTCGGATTGGCCTCGAAGGCCCGGGCCTCGAAGCGCGTGCCGTCGGCCGAGCAAGTCCGCATGACGGCTCAGCGCATCCGGGACATTCTCACCGGGTGCAAGTTCGTCGCAGTCGCGTCCCTCAACGCGAGTGCCCCGGCGAAGCTCGCGACGTACCTCACTCGCCGCGCCGCACTTCCGCGCTCCGCCGGCGGGTTCTCGTCTCAGTCGGCGGAGTTCTACCGCATGGCCGCCAAGCGCTTCGCCTGGTGGCTCAGCGTGCGCCGCCGGTGCCCGGTGCGTCCGGATCTGTTCGACGACGTGCCCGCGCACGATGCCGGGGGCAACCGCGTCCACGGTCGCCGGGCGATCGCGCCGGCGGAGCTGGGGGCGGTGTTCGGGACAACCCGAGGATCCAAACACCGTCGCCGCGGACTGTCGGGGGAAGATCGCTACTCGGTGTACCTGCTCGCGCTCACCACGGGCTTCCGCGCGAATGAACTGGCGAAGCTCGAGCGCACTTCCTTCCTCCTCGATCTCGATCCGCCGATCGTGCAGCTCTGGGCGCGATCAGGCTCGAAGACTCGCGGCGCCCGTCAGCCGATCCCGGCCGGCGTCGCGGCTCACTTCCGCGAGTACTTACCCAGTCGCCCGGCGAAGGGCCCGATTTGGCCGGGCGACTGGGCGAATAAGACTGCGGATATGCTCCGCGACGACTTGGCGGAAGCGGGGGTCGAGTACGCGGTCGACGCCGGCGACGGCGACCGATTCTTGGATTTCCACGCGCTCCGGCACAGCTACATCTCGGCGCTCGCCGCGGCCGGCGTCGGGCCGAAGGAGCTGCAGGTGCTCGCCCGGCACACCGACCCGACGCTCACACTGGCGATCTACACGCACGCGAGTGCGGAGAACCTGAGTGGGGCCGTCGAGCGCATCGCGCTGCCGGCGGCGGGTGGGGAAGGGCAGGGCGGGGCGAGAAGTGCGACCCTTTCATCGATGAGCCGGGCGGAATTGGAGACGGCGTGCGCGGTGCTGATGGGTGTGGTGCGGGCGCTGGTGGGGTGAAATGCGAGACGCCGGGCTTCGTCCGTTGAACTATTTCGACTGCTGGTCCAAGCGCTCGTTCAGTGCGGCGATCTCGGCATTCCACCGCTCGCGGGGCGGGACCGGGGCCGACCATGCGTAGTCGCCGCCGAACTGTTCCTCCGTCCAGACGAGCCGCTTGGCGAGTTCGGCCTCGAAGTCGGCGGCGTCCGGGGTGTGAACGTAGGCGGGTGCAATCAGGCTCATCTCACTTCTCCGTTGGTTCGCATCGCGGTGCGGTGCGTCAGGCCCATGTAGAGAGTATACACCGGGACAATTCTCGGTCAACACGAAACCGGGATAAATCCCGGTTTATTTCTCGGCGGGCTTCCGGCCCGGCGTCTGGAGGGGCGGCGGCTCGTACCTCGGCACCACTCCGGTGGCGACGGCGACGCCGACGGCGCGCATGATCGAGAGCAGGCTATCGACCGCGCACCCGTTGTCACCGGGCGCGAGCAAACGCCGCACCGTGCCCTCGGGAACACCCGCGACGACTTCGACGCGGTTCGCGCTCATCTCCAGCACCGTCATCCGCAGCCGCACCAATTCGCGGGCGTCGGACAGGGATTGCATTTGAAAGTATTTCACGGCGATCTCCGGAGTGGTTGGTTTCCGCTCCAGTATACACCGGGAATCTTTCAGTCGTAAAATATTCCCGGACGATCCCTCTTCCCACGACTCGACAGCGCGTTACGCGGAATTTTCGCCCTGCTTTTGGTTGCACGCCGGGTTGCAGGAATTTTGGGACGGATGGGAACGGCTGGGAACCGATGGGAACGGATTCGGGGTATTTCGCCC
>JAYVTJ010000697.1:0-4198 GCA_043774415.1 Fimbriiglobus sp.
CGAGATGGCTTGGAGCCGGGCGAGCGGGGAATCGCCGAGGCGCAGCACACGCTCGGAATCGACCGGAAGCGGGGCGGGCATCCCGGCCATGGCCCGACACTCGAAAGCGAATAAGTGTCCAAGTGCCGCAAGGACGATGCCGGTGCGCATTCAATGATCCCCGGCAGTCGATAGTTTCAACGTACTTCGGCGTTCAGATTCGGACAGATTCGCCCGCACGCCCGCGCAAGCGGTTCGGATACGCCGGTCCCTTCGCCCATCTTCCCCAGAGCCGCGCCGGGTTTCGGTTTACGGCGGCACACTCCTGAACTAGAGTAAGGGCGTCCGTTTCCGCCGACGTCCGCGAGGCCGCGCCCATGCAACTGCCCGACGAAGCCATCGAATACAGCTACAGCCGCCTGCTCGCGCCGATGCCGGAATCGTGGACGCCCCTCGCCGAACTGCAGGCGCAGCACTTCCTCGCACCGGAGCGCGTCGAGCAGATGCGCACCCTGCTCAACGCCGTGCGCGGGCAGGTTGCCGCCGAACGAGAGTTGCAGAACCCCCCGCCGAAGCTCCAACCGCTGCAAGCCGGGTTCATCGACCTGCCGCAGAAGACGCTCGACAGCTTCCGCCGCAAGGGCGACGCCAGCGAACTCGGTCGCCTGCTGCGCCTCGCGGCGCGGCTGAAGGAGAACACCGACCGCGTCGTCATCCTCGGCATCGGCGGCAGCTACCTCGGTGCGAAGGCCCTGTTCGACAGTCTGTGCCACGCCTTCCACAACGAGTTGCCCGCGAAGCTGCGCATGGGCAAGCCGCGCATCCATTTCGAAGGGAACGCCCTCGACAACGATGCGCTCCAGGAACTGCTCGAACTGCTCGAGAACACCTGCATCGAGCCCGAGGATGCCGCGGAGCGCTGGGGCATCGTCGTCGTCAGCAAGTCGGGCGGGACGATGGAGACGGCCGCGGCCTACCGGGCGCTGCGGATGGAGATGGCCAAGTTCTACGGGCCGAAGTCGGACTGGCTGAAAAAGCTCATCGTGCCGGTGACGGGGCCGAAGGGCAAACTCCGCGACCTCGCCCGCGCCGAGGGGATCGCCGAGGACGACATCCTGACGATCCCGGACGACGTCGGCGGCCGCTACAGCGTCTTCACCCCGGTCGGGCTGCTCCCCGCCGCGGTCATGGGCCTCGACGTGCGGGCGCTCTTGCTCGGCGCCGCCGCGATGACGAAGCGCTTCCTCGAAGAGCCGTTCGACCGCAATCCCGTGCTCCAGTTCGCGGCGGTCAACCACCTGATGAACGAAGAGGCCGGGAAGAAGACCCGCGTCATGGCGATCTGGAGCAAGAAGCTCGAATCCATCGGCTTCTGGTACGACCAGCTCCTGAGCGAATCGCTCGGCAAGATGAACCGCGGCGCCACGCCGATCACGAGTGTGTACAGCCGCGATCTGCACAGCAGGGGCCAGCAGCACCAGGAGGGGACGCGCGACAAGGTCATCAACAACCTCATCGTGCGCGAGGCCAAGCACTCGCCGGTGATGATCGGCATGTCGGACCGAAACGAGGACGAATTGAACCAGTTCAGCCGCCGCAGCCTGCCGGACATTCTGGAAGCCGCGATCAAGGGGACGAACCAAGCCTACTCGGAAGCGGCCCGGCCGAGTGCCGATCTGCTGCTGCCGAACGTGAGCGAGCACACGATCGGGCAACTGATGCAGATGCTCATGCTGGCAACGGTGGTGGAGGGTCGCCTGAGCAACATCAACCCATACGGTCAGCCGGGGGTGGAAGCATACAAGAAAAATATGATGGCGAACCTGAAGGCCGTGCCGAACCTTCCGAAGGGGGAAGTCGCGGACGCGGTGAAGGGGAAGTAGCCCCGCTGTTACTGACAGTCAGGATACCAATGCCATGATCGTTTCTTCGCCCCAACGGGGGCCGACGTACACAGCCCAGGGCGGGAGCCCTAGGACTGGTCAGAAAGGAACTCCGTCCCGAAGGGGCCGGCGTGCATCACGGAAAACGCCGGCCCCTTCGGGGCGGAAGAATAGACGCACTTTCCCAGGGCTTCCGCCCTGGGCTAGGGAAGTCGGCCCCTTCGGGGCGAAGACCGGACCGCTGGCATTCGCAAACTGACTGTCGTGTCAGTAACTGGAACAGGTGCGTTCCGTATACACTTCCTCCTTCCGACGCGGGAGCTAGCATGCCCGAACTCTACGACGCCATCATCATCGGAGCGGGGCACAACGGCCTCGTGACGGCGGCGTACCTCGCCAAGGCCGGGCGGAAGGTGCTCGTCCTCGAACGCCGCGACATCCTCGGGGGCTGCTGCATCACCGAAGAGACGTGGCCCGGCTTCCGCGTCTCGACCGCGGCCTACGTCAACAGCCTGCTCCGGCCCGAGATCATCCGCGATTTAGAATTGAAGAAGCACGGCTTCGAGATGCTCCCCCGCAGCCCTTCGAGCTTCAGCCCGTTTCCCGATGATCGCTACCTGATGATGGGGCCCGACGCGGCGATGACGCAGCGCGAGATCGCCAAGTTCAGCGCGAAGGACGCCGAGAACTACCCGAGGTACGAAGCGATGCTGACGCGCATCGCCGACTTCCTCGAACCGATGCTCGACCGGACGCCGCCGAACCCGTGGGGCGGCCTCCGCGACATCTGGAAGCTCGGCAAACTCGGCTGGAACTTCCGCAAGCTCGGCCGGGACCTCGGCGCGGACGCCATCGAAATCCTGACGGGCGCCGCCACTCCGATTCTCGACCGCTGGTTCGAGTCGGATCAGTTGAAGGCGACCATCGCGACCGATGCGGTGATCGGCGCGTTCGCCTCGCCGAGCATGCCCGGCACGGCGTATGTGTTGTTCCACCATGTCATGGGGGAGTGCAACGGCGTCCGCGGCGTCTGGGGTTACGTGAAGGGGGGCATGGGCAAGCTCTCGCAGAGCATCGCCGAGGCCGCGATGGGCTACGGCGCGACGATCCGCACGAACTCGCCGGTGGGGCGAATCCTCGTGCGACAAGGCGTTGTCACCGGCGTGGCGCTCCAGGATGGTACCGAGTTCCATGCGAAGCGGGTCGCCTCGTGCGCCGATGCGAACGTGACCTTTTTGAAGCTCGTCGATCCGAAAGAACTCCCGGCGGAGTTCGTCGAATCGGTGAAGCGCATCGACTATTCCTCCGCGACGGTGAAGATCAACGTCGCCCTGAGCGAGCCGCCCCAATTCAAATGCTTGCCGGGGTCGAGTATCGGTCCGCAGCACCACGGGACGATGCACATCTGCCCGAACATGGAGTACATCGAGCGGGCCTACGACGATGCCAAGTATGGGAAGCCCGCGGCGAACCCGATGCTCGAATGCACGATGGCGACCGCGCTCGATTCCTCGCTCGCCCCGCCGGGACAGCACATTCTCAGCATGTTCGTGCAGTATGCCCCGTACCACTTGAAGGGGACGACGTGGGAGGCGGAAGCCGGGCCGTTCGCGGATCGCTGCTTCGACATCCTCGACGAGTACGCCCCGAACTTCAAGCGATCCGTGCTGCACCGCCAGGTGATTCCGCCGCCCGAAATGGAACGGCTCTGGGGCATCACGGGCGGCAACATCATGCAGGGGAGCATGGGCTTGGGGAGCATGTTCAGCCTCCGCCCACTGGCCGGGTACGCGGATCACCGCTCGCCGGTGAAGGGCCTGTATCTCTGCGGAGCCGCCGCGCATCCGGGAGGCGGCGTCATGGGAGCCGCGGGAAGGAATGCCGCTCGGGAGATGCTGAGGGATGGGTGAACCTATGAAACGCGGACGCTACAAACTCGTGATTCGAGTTATAAGCGCGGTCGTGCTGATCCAACTCGTGGTCGGCACCCTCGCGGCGGTGTATGTGTACGATTTCCCATACTGCTGGAAGGATCGGACTGCATCGGATCGGCCCGAGTTTCTCGCCAAATCACCCGAAGAGATCCCCGCGAATCCACAGATCTTCCGTGTCGATTCCTGCACAACGTTCACAATCGCGAGATGCTCCGTGTATCCTTGCTCCGCCATCCGGAGGCACGGCGTCGATGAAAACGAGCTGTTGCTGCAATGCGATTATCGGACCGATCGCGGCGGAACGCTCTCCGTGTTTTTTTGGGTGCGCGAAGGAAAATGGATCTCGTTCGCGAACGAGTATGTGCCGGAGGGAGTGATTGTCGAATAAGAAAATTGGGTCAG
>JAYVTJ010000698.1:0-9043 GCA_043774415.1 Fimbriiglobus sp.
GTCTCGCGCAGCAGGTCGATCCGGAACCACCGCAGACCCTGTTCCATCATGCGACCGATGTACTCCGCGGCCGACTGCGCCGCGCTGTTGAACACCGTATTCCGACAGCCCGTATCGGGCAGCACGGGGAACTCGGCGCCGGTCCGATCGCGCAGTTCGACCCGGTGCGTGTCGCAGGGCCGACCGCAATCGCGGTGATCCTTTCCCGTGCTGAGGAACGCCGCGAAAACGCAGTGTTCCATGTGAAACATCGGCATGTGCTGGTGGATCACCGCTTCGAAGCCGCGCGGGTCGGCGTGCGCCAGCAGCGCCGTGAACTGATCCCAGTTGAGGTCGAAGCTCGGCACCACGCGCGTCAACCCGGCGTCGAGGAGCAAGCGCGCCGTGAGGTCGTTGGCGACGTTCAGGCTGAAGTCGCCGATCAACTCGGCTCCGGGCAGCGCTTCGCGGAAGTAGTCGATGGAGGCGAGGTTCCGCACGAGGACGGCATCGGGCTTGGCCCGGACTACCAGCGCTTGGAGGCCATCTTCGCCCGGCTTCCAGATGCGCACCGTGGCGAGGCCGATCTTGACCCCCGCGGCGCGGGCCGCTTCCACGGCACCCGCATACTGGCGGAGATCTTCGAAATCGGCGTAGACGAGGGCCGGCTTGAACGGGAGCACCGCATCGAGCTGCGCCCGATTGCGGACGAGGACGGTGAGGGCGCCGCCTCCGTCCGAGCCGGAAGCATGAGCGACGCCACCTTCAGAAAATCGGATGCGACCCAGTGCGCGGGACTTAGCGTCGCTCACGCTTCCGGCTCTGATCGAGTGCAGCGCATCCCCATCGCCAATCGCGTGCACCCGTCCCTCCGTCCGCTTCGCGATCAGCTCCGCGGTCGCCCGCCGGCGCAGATCGTTCAGCACCGACTTCGGCACCAGCGCGTTCGCCGGCACGTCGATCGCGCAATCCGCCAGTGCGAACGGGCTGTCACCGAGGCGCGCCAACTGCTCGCGGATCATCGCGGAAGTCGTCGGTTGCTTCTGCGCCACTTCGAGCGGACCGCTCCAGGTCGCCGTCCCCGCACTGCCCGCTTCATCCGCGAGCGTCAGTTCCATCGAGCCGCCGAGTGAACCGGAGAGCATCGCATTCACATCGGCACGACGGACGATGCGATCCTGCGAGTAGGTCTGCTCGAACCGCTTCCGCAGGGCGGGATCGTCGGTCTTCCAAACTTCGCACCCGACCGCGATCCGCGTGAAATCGACGGCGTTCGGCTCGAACTGCAACTGCACGAACGCCACTTGCGATTCGGCGCGCCACACGCGGCCGCCCGGCTCCTTCTCCTCCGGTCGGCCGAGGTCGAACATCACCCCGTCGCCTGCCTTGATCATGTCGGGCAGCGTCTCGGCGAGTTCGACGCGCACCGTTGAACCGTGAATCCCAGCGACCGTCCCGAGGAGTATCCCCCGGCTCTTCGGAACCCGTCCGCGCACGAGTTTCTGGTGATTCACCCCGTCGAGGAAGCCCGGCGTCAGCCCCCGGCTGAACGTCTGCGCGAGGTCGAGTTCCTCGCGGCGCGTCAGGTGGAACTCCCGCTCCGCGAGCGCGGCATCGATGGCATTGCGGTACGTTCCCGTCGTCGCGGCGACGTACGGTCCACCCTTCAAGCGGCCTTCGATTTTGAAGCTCGCCACGCCCGCTTCGATGAGCGGGGCGATGAGGTCGTACGCGGCCAAGTCCTGCGGACTGAGGAGATACGCCTTATCGCCGAGGTCGCGGGGCACGCCGTCTACGAGCATCTCGTAGGTCATCCGGCAGGCCTGGGCGCACTGCCCGCGATTGGCGCTGCGGCCCCCGAGCGCTTCGCTCGTGAGGCACTGGCCGCTGTAGGCAACGCAAAGTGCCCCGTGGATGAACACCTCCACGGGCACCGTCGTGCCGGCTGCGACTTTCTGGATTTCGGAGAGCGAGAGTTCGCGGGCCAGCACGACGCGTTCGACGCCGAGCCTCCGCACGAATTCGATGCCGCGCGGCTCGGTGAGCGTCATCTGCGTCGAACCGTGGATCGCAAGCGCCGGCGTCAGCCGGCGGATGAGCCGCACCAATCCGAGATCCTGCACGATCACGGCATCGACCCCGGCCGCCGCGATCGCTCGAACGAACTCGACAACCGAAGGGAGTTCGTCGGTGAAGATCAGGATGTTGAGGGCGACGAACCCGCGGACGTTGCGGGCGTGCAGGAACGCCATCACTTCGGGGAGTTCATCGAGCGTGAAGTTCGCGGCGCGGGCGCGGGCGTTGAACGCCGATAGACCGAAGTAGACGGCGTCGGCCCCGTTGGCGACGGCGGCGCGCAGCGCTTCCCAGTCCCCGGCGGGCGAGAGGAGTTCGGGGCGTGCGTGAGCGTGGGGCATCCCGAAATTGTAGGCATCGGGCCGGAGGGGAGTCCGCAATCGGCGCTTCGCGGAGGATCGCTCCCGCGCCGGCGCTTCGGACTAACGGATCGGCGCCGCCTTCCTAAACTGAATCCATCTGCAATTCCGCAGGGTGGAGGGTTCGACGTGGGCGTGCATTTGGCGGTGGTGGGGGCGACCGGGGCCGTGGGCGACATGATGCGCCGCGTGCTGGTCGAACGCGAATTCCCGGTCGGCACGATCAAGTTCCTCGCCTCCGAGAAATCGGCGGGGAAACCGATCGAGTTCGCGGGGAAGTCCCACGTCGTCGGACTCCTGCGTCCCGAAGCGTTCGAGGGGGTGCAGATCGTCCTCAGCAGTACGCCCGGTTCCATCAGCAAGGAATTCAGCCCCATCGCGGCAAAGGCGGGGGCCATCGTCGTGGACAATTCGTCGGCGTGGCGCATGGACCCCGACTGCCCGCTCGTGGTGCCCGAGGTGAACGGCGAGGAACTGCACAACGCGAAGAAGGGGATCGTGGCGAACCCCAACTGCGTCGCGATCCCGCTGACGGTGGCGCTGAAGCCGCTGCACGATTTGTCGCGGGTTCGACGGGTCGTCGTCTGCACGTACCAGTCGTCGTCGGGCAAAGGGGCCACGGGGCTGACCGACTTCAACGCCCAACTGAAGCCCTACGCCCTCGGACAAATTGTGCCGGCGCCGACGGCCCACCGCGCCCAGCTCGCGGGGAACGTCATCACCCTCGACTGGACGCTCGACCCCAACGGCTACACCGAAGAAGAAAACAAGGTGGTGAACGAGACCCGCAAGATTCTGGGCGACGCCGAAATGGGCATCTCGCCGACGTGCGTCCGCGTGCCGGTGCGCATCGCCCACAGCCTCGCGATCAACGTCGAGTTCGAGCGGCCCGTGAGCGCCGAGGAAGCGAAGGCCGCGCTCGCGAAGGCCCCCGGCATCGTGCTGATGGACGAATTCAAAGGGGATTTCCCGCAGCCGATCCACGCGGCGGGGAGCGACCACACCTACGTCGGCCGCGTCCGACAGGATCCGTCGAACCCGAAGTGCCTGAATTTGTGGGTCGTCGCGGACAATTTGCGCAAAGGTGCGGCGAGCAACGCCGTGCAGTGCGCCGAGGAGTTGATCCGGCGGGGGATTGTGAAGTGAAGACCCCGGCTGCGAATCGAGTCAATCGATCAGGCGAGCGGCACGGCGTGAGCGTGCCGTGGGATCGAACCACCGAAGCGCATCGACTCATGGGAACTGTGCACGGCACGCTCACGCCGTGCCGCTCGCCGGGGTAAAGTCGTTTGCGCAACCTCAAGTTCACCGTGCGCTACGACGGCACCGACTTCTACGGCTGGCAGACGCAGCGCGGCTACCGCACCGTCCAAGAGACCTTCGAAGCGGCCGTGGCGGCGATCACCTGCGAGCCGCGTATCCGCGCCAACGCCAGCGGCCGCACCGATGCCGGGGTCCACGCCCTCGGCCAAGTCGTCAACTTCTTCACGGGCACCCGGCTCGATTGCGACACGCTGGTGAAGGCGATCAACTCGAAGCTGCCGCAGGATGTCTGCGTGCTCGACTGCGTCCCCGTGGGACAGTCGTTCTGCGCGAACCGCGATGCGGTCAAGAAGCTCTACCGGTACGTCATCGACGACGGCCGCATCCCCGATCCCTTCCGGCGCCGACTCGCTTGGCAGCCGCGGCGCGGCGTCGATGTCGCGCTCATGCACGCAGGTGCGCAGGTGTTGCTCGGCCGGCACGACTTCCGCAGTTTCGAGAGCGAGTGGCCCAACCGGATGAGCAGCATCCGCTCGATCTACAGTGCGATCGTGACGCGCCACGACGGTAGCGTGCGCATCGAAATCGAGGCGGACGGGTTCCTGTACAACATGATGCGCGCCCTCGCGGGGACGCTCTACCAGATCGGCCGGGCGTACTGGCCCGTCGAGAAGATGCGCGAAGTTCTCGAAGACAAAGACCGCCGCGAGGCCGGCGTCACCGCGCCGCCCCAGGGCCTGTTCCTCGTGAAGGTGACCTACTGAGATGCAAATCTACCCGCCGACGCTGGAAATCGTCCCGCTGACGCACGCGCCGGACCTGACGGTGAGCGTGCCGGGGAGCAAGAGCATCACGAATCGGGCGCTGGTACTGGCGGCACTGGGAAGCCGCGCGGGCGGATGCGAACTCACCGGCGTGCTTCGCAGCGAAGACACCGAAGTGATGGTCGATTGCTTGACGAAACTCGGGTTCGAGCTGACTTGGACCGGCGACACGATCACCGTGGCGATGAATCAGAATCATTCTGGCAGGATCATTCCGGCATCGTCTGCCGATTTGTACGTCGCCAATTCGGGCACGACAATGCGGTTTCTTACTTCCATAGTCGCGATCGACGGAGGCCGGTACCGTTTGGACGGTGTACCGCGCATGCGCGAGCGGCCAATCGGTGATTTGCTCGATGCACTCAATCAAATTCGCGGCGTGCGGGCGACTAGCGAGACGGACAACGGTTGCCCGCCGGTCCTGATCGAAACCACCGGAATGCAACCCGGCTCGGTTCTCATTCGGGCCGACCTCAGCAGCCAATTCCTCAGCGGTCTCCTGATGGCCGCTCCCTTCTCCGATGAAGCGATCACAATCGAAGTCGACGGGCCTGTCGTGTCAGAACCGTACATCGAAATGACGCTCGCGATGCTGGGGGAGTGGGATCTTACCGTCGAAAGGATTCGGCCGAATGCCTACCGGGTGCCTACCACCGAGGGGTTTCGCAACATGCCGTGGTACGCCATCGAACCGGACGCTTCCGCCGCATCGTACTTCTTCGCCGCCGCGGCCATCACCGGCGGCCGAATCCTCGTCCGCGGCATGAAGCGCGACATGCTCCAGGGGGATGTGCTCTTCGTCGATGCCCTCGCCCGCATGGGCTGCATCGTCACCGAATCGGCCGAGGGGATCGCGGTCGAAGGCCGACCCCTGCGCGGCATCGACATCGACATGAACGCCATCAGTGACACCATGATGTCACTGGCGGCCGTGGCCTGCTTCGCCGAGGGACCGACGACCATCTGCAACGTGGCGCATATCCGGCACAAGGAGACCGACCGCATCGCGGCGATGGCGGCGGAACTTCGCAAACTCGGGGCGACAGTGCACGAATTTGACGACGGGCTGACGATCACGCCGGGCATACTGCACGGGGCGACGGTGGAGACGTACCGCGATCACCGCATGGCGATGAGCTTGGCTCTGATCGGGCTGAAGGTGCCGAGAGTGGTGATCGACGATCCGGGATGCGTCGCGAAGACGTATCCGGGGTTCTGGGAGGATCTGGACGCGCTGCGGGCCTGAGAACAGCGGAAGCCGGGGCAACCCGGCTTCCAACTCGATTACTTCTTACCGCCTTCGGGTTTGCCGCCGCGCTGCGGACCCTTCGACTTCGGCGCCTGCGCCCGGCGTTCGCCCTGCGGAGCCGCCGTCGCCACCGACTTGGCCGTCTGCGTGAGCGAGGCTTCCGTCCAAAAGGGGCTGAGGCGCTTGATCTTGTAGAGCACCTTCTCGCGATCCGGGCCGGCGGCGGTGCCGAGCGAGGTCTTGAGCTTCTTCATCTTCTTCTTGCGGGCATGGCGCCGCCGCAACTCGATCGCCCGTTCGACCATATACTGGCACTCCGGTTATCCCGACGGTTCTTCGTGATGGGTCAAGAGTATCGCGCCCTCCCCATCGCGACAAGCCTGATGCGGCCGATCCTGCTCGTCCTCTGGGCGACGCTCAGCGTCTCGCTGCTGGTGTTCGTGCTGTGGTTCGGACACAACCAGCCGTGGGCCGACGAGTGGGAATTCGTGCCGACACTCGCGGGGAACGAACCGGTCGGGCCGTTCTTCCTGCATCCGCACAACGAGCACCGCCTGCCGCTGCCGCGGCTGATCTACATCGGCCTGTGGGAACTCACGCACGATTTCCGCACGGGGATGGTGCTCCAAGTTCTTTTGCTCTCGCTCATGGCTTATCGGGGGATGCGCCTCGCGGCGTGGCTCCGTGGTGCCCCGCACTGGGCCGATGCGTTTTTCCCCGTCGGCCTGCTGCACGTCGGTCACTGCGAAAACCTGCTGATGGGGTACCAGTTCTGCTTCGTGCTGGCGGCGGCGCTGACGTGCGCCGTGCTGGAGCTGGCGCTGCGGCTGACCGTCGCGAATGCCGGGCGGACAGCGGTGTTGGCGGCACTCGCCGCACTGGCGCTGTCCCTGACGGGCGGATTCGGGATCGTGCTCGCGGCGCCGGTCGGCGCATGGGTCGGACTGCTCATCGCATCGAATCGACGGCGGGACTTCGCAGCCGGCGCCGTCTCGGCGCTGGTGTTGCTCATCACCGTTGCCTACTGCGGCTACTACTTCGCGGCTTACGAGCGACCGTCCGCCCACCCGGCCTTCGAACTGGAGAATTGGGCCGAGTCGCTCCAAGTGGCCGGGGAGTTCCTCGCGATCTCTTTCGGCATCGGCGTCGGTCCCATCTGGTTCGTCGTGCTGCCGCCGATTCTGTTGGCCCTCGCTTGGATTGCGGTCGCCCGAATCCGCTCCTCCGACTCGCGGCTGCGCACGCTCGGGATCGGCGCCGTCGGCGCCGGTGTCATCCTCTTGTCACTGGCCGTCGGCGCGGGCCGCGGTGGCTTCGGTTCCGAGATGGGACTTTGGCCGAGGTACTCCGTGCTCGGCTGGCCGCTGCTCGCGATGATCTACTTCTTTTCGCTGCTAGGGTGCGGGCGAAGTTGGCTGCCGGTCGCGATGCTCGCGGTGGCGATGCTGGCGTTCGTACCGAACACGGTCTTCGGCCGGAGCTACGGTCGCAACCACGACTTCTGGCTGAGCGACATCGAACACCAACTCCGCGCGGGCGAACCGGTCGAAGCCATCGTCGAGCGCTCGCTGACGGGCACCGGTCAGGAAGCGCGGGCGCTCCGTGGGATGCCGATGCTGCGCGCGGCGGGGATCGGCCCGTTCGCCGGGTGGAACCCGCCATGATGCGCCGGCTTTGGAAGCGCGATCCGGATCGGGCTGCATTCGAGCGGGATCGCCCCATTCTGATGGAGAAATGGTTCGCCCTCTTTTCCGAAACGTGGCGGCCGCGCGGGTTGAAGCTGCTCGGCTTCGGCGAGGTCGGGGAAACGGTCTGGGCGAAGGATTCGGTCGAAGGTCACTGGCTCGCGCTGATCCCCGCGCTGATCCGCATCGAGCCGGTCGCGGGCGGCGAACTCGACGATGTTCCGCAGGCGCGCGAGCCGCGCGCGGTCGTCGCCGTGTTCCGCTTGGTGCGCCGGAACTGGGTTCCCGATGCGCGGGCGATCTTCAACCTCTCCCCCGCACAAGTGATCGGGCGCAGCGGCGGGCGCTGGCTGATACAACAACCCCCATGAACCACCTCCTTTTCATGCTGCTCGCGGCCGGAGCGGGTTGCTGCATCGCCCTCCAGGCCTCGGCGAACAGCAAGTTCCGCCAGACGCTCGAGACCGAGCCGTGGGCGGCGCCGATCTGGGCGTCGTACCTCTCGATCTGCGGGACGATCCTGACGGCGAGCTGCGCGATGCTGATCCTCCGGCCGCCCGCGCCGACGTGGGACTCGATGCGCAGCACGCAGTGGTGGAACTGGATCGGCGGACCGCTCGGGGCGCTGATCGTGCTCGCCGGGGCGACGCTCGTGCGCGAACTCGGTGCGGCCGCATTCATCGCGCTCGTCGTCGGGGGTCAATTGGCCTGCTCTCTGCTGCTCGATCACTTCGCGCTCCTGGGTCTCGAAGAGCGGCCGATGTCCCTCGGCAAAGTGGCCGGGGCCGTCCTCGTCCTCGGCGGTGTGCTGTGCCTCAAGTTCCTCTGATCATCGTCGGCGCCGGCCTCGCGGGGACGACCCTCGCCTGGGCGCTCCACCGGCGCGGCATGGACTTCCTGCTGCTGGACAAGGGGGAAGCGGTCACCTCCTCGCGCGTCGCCGCGGGGCTGATGACGCCGATCACCGGCAAGCGCCTGACGAAGACTTGGCGGCACGACGAATTCTTCCCGTGCGCGGCGAGCTTCTATCGCAGTGTGGAAGCCGAGACGGCGGCGAGCATTTTCCATCCGCGTTCGATCGTGCGGATCTTCGCGAAGCCGGGGGAAGCGGCGAAGTTCGCCGGGCGCCGCGCCGAGTTCGGCGAATTGGTGCGCGAACCGGATCCGCCTTTGGATGGGAGCTGGTTCCACCAACCGCCGATCGGGTTCGAGATGCCGACGGCAGCGCAGCTCGATGTGCCAACTTACCTAGATGCGTCGCGGAGCTACTTCGAGAAGCGCGGGCAGTTCCGCGTGACCGAAGTGGCGCCAGATACTTTGGACTCGCTTGCCGGGCGAGTCATCCTCTGTCAGGGGTTCGCGGCAGCGTCGAATCCCTCTACGGCATTTCTCCCGTTCCGTGCCGCCAAGGGGGAAAACCTCACCGTCCGCATTCCCGATTTTCCCGAGCGGCGCATCCTGAACTTCGGTCACTGGCTCGCGCCGTGCGGCGGCGACCTCTGGCACTTCGGCGCAACGTACTCGTGGGACGACCTCACGAATGAAACGACCGCCTCCGGGCGGAGCGAACTCGAAGCCGCGTTGGAGAGGATGCTGAATCGCCCCTTC
>JAYVTJ010000699.1:0-4736 GCA_043774415.1 Fimbriiglobus sp.
ATCAATTCTAAATCCGGCATCGATCAATTGCTCGCGGTAGAGAACCGGCAATTCGAGTTGTTCGACCACTCGATATCCCTGATCGATCAGTTCGAACGCCAAGCAGGCCTCGTAGGCCGATTCGAGCAGGCCAGGTCCCAATTCTCGATGGACAGCGATAGCCGCTCCGATCACGCCTTCGCTGATGCGATTCAGTTCTTCCGCCGTCAAACCGAGTCGCCATGCCGGCATACTATTCATATTTTTTATTCTCAGCGTCCTCTTCTTTCTCTGCGGTGAAAATCTTACTTCCGATCCTGCATCTCCAACGCCGCCTGCGCTTTCGCAGCGGCTTCAGTCGCCTTCGTCCGGATCTGGTCCATGCTCGGCAGACTCGCGAAAACTTCGGGCGGGATGTCCAATTTCTCGCCGAGTTTCACCAGGCACTTCGTGCGCTCTTCGAGGGCCTTGTCCGCGTCGCGTTCCTTGTTGAAGCGGCTCTTGAACTTCGCCGAGCGATCCCGCAGTGCTTCGTATATATCTCCGCCCAGCAGCGCGGAGATATCGATCTTCATACTCTCGCGGCGGGTGTCGTCGGCGTTGACTTCGTCGCCGTTGATCGGCCCGTGCTTGTACTTCGGAAAGAGGATCGCGACTTCGGGGCAGACGCGCGAACAGGCGGGGCAATCGGTCTTGCACTTGTTGTTATTCTGCACTTGAATCTTCTTGTCGCCATCTATGCCGTACACATCGAAGAGGCAGAACGACAGGCACTGCATGCAGTTCGTGCACCGGTCGTAATCGATGACGGGGAACCACGGCTTCCAGCCGCCCGGTTTCGGCAGGTTCAATTCCGTGCGGATGCCTTCTGCGAGCGCTACAACTTCCGCAGTCGGCAGATTGCGGATATCGCGGAAGTGGACGACGGCATCGCCGTCTTCGGCGCGCTCGGGCTTGGCTTCCGCGAACTGACCGAGCACCACGAGCGTGCCCGCGTTCGTCGCGCTGACCACACCGCCGATGCGGATCACCGAGAGAGAGAACCCCGTGGCCAGCAGGGCGCAAACGAGTTCCGTCCGCACGCCCGGCGGCAGCGGCTCGGCGCCGACACCTTCGTAGACCGCGACCCGGAACAGGTTCGCTTTCGGCGCCGGCTTGGCATCGGTGGTCAGCGGAATGGGCAGGGTCGCGGTCACGCGGTCGCCTCCGGTATTTCGAGGAGCTTGGCTAGAACGCTGTCGGGAGACTCGGTTCGCATGTTCAGAATCTCGACGTTGTCGGTGCCCAACTTCGCCCCGGCGGCGCTGAAGAGCCAACGCACGGCCCGCGGGTAGCAGGCTGCGATCTTCACGCCCTCACCCGCCAATTCGTGCAGCGCCGGGTCCTTCTTCGAGCTCATCTCGCAGAGGTCGGGCACCGCGTCGAACGGAATTCCCGATTCCGCCAGCCCGCGCAGCACCGCTGCCTTCGTCGCCTTCGGCACGACGTTGGCATAACTGCAATTGCAGTACAGAATCCGGAGCGGGATCGGCATTCAGTCAATTCCTATCGCGGTGAGTCGGCACCGGCCGGCCGGGGCGGAAGGCCTCCGCGTGCTCCACATCGACATCGACACTCTGCAATCCCGCGGTCTCGTTCAGCACCGCGAGCACGAGCGCTTTCAGAATCTCCGGGTCGGCCTCGGCCCGCAGATTCACGATCAGTTCCCCCGCTTCGATGTCGTCCGCCAGTTCGTGCGATACTTCCGCCGTCGCGTCCGTGCGAACCAAGTTCATCACGGCGAGATCGTTGCCTTCGTAGGGCGAGAGCGTCGCCTTCAAGTGGGCAATTTCAAAGCCGTGTTCGCGGAGGGTGCCGTGGATCTGGCCGAAGAATGCGCCGAGGAAGCGGTTGCCGTCGAACGGCCCGTGCGCCGAGACATTCGCCGTGAGGTTGAGCCAGCCCAGCAGCGCTTCGCCCTCTGCGTAAGTGTCGTAGTCGATGTCCATCGCCGTGCCGGCGGGGAGATCCACATCTTCGATGAGCTTCGCCCAAGCGTCCAGGTTGGTGCCGTGCCGCGCGGAGAGTGTGACGAGCTTCGCCTTCGGATATCCGGCCTTCAACTCGGCGAGTAGCCGCGACGTTCTCGCTTCGTCGAGCGTGTCGATCTTGTTGACGACGATGACGTCCGCTTCTTCGAGCTGCTTCTTGTAGATGTACACGACTTTCGGCGAAAATGATTTCCCGGAGGCGAGGCCCAAAATGCGCTCGGCGCGCACGGGGTCGATCAGCACGCTGAATGGCGAGAGGGAAAAGTTGTCGCCGTAGAGCCGGCGGAGCGGGTAGCTCACCGTGGCGGTGAGGTCGGTGCAACTGCCCACCGGCTCGGCGAGGAACACGTCCGGCTTCTCGGCTTCCGTCAGCTTCTCGGCCGCTTCCGTCAGCGAGCCGAACTTGCAGCAGAAGCAGCCGCCGGTGATCTCTTCGACCGGGAAGTCGTGCGCGGCCAGCATCGCGGTGTCGACGAGGCCGACGGATTGATCGTTGGTGATGAGGCCGACGCGCTGGCCGCGGTCGCGGAAGCGTTCGGCGAGGCGCAGGAGCGCGGTCGTCTTCCCCGCTCCGAGGAAGCCGCCGACCATTATGTACCGAGGCTTCGTCGCCATCGCTTCAATCCCCGATGTCGTCCGTCGGCGGCTTGTCCATCGCCGCTTCCTTCCCCTGAATCTTATCGATGGCGAGGTCGAGCAGCTTGCTGTAGCCCGCGTTGTCGGACGCGTTCGGGTCGGGCGACCCCTCGAAGCTGTAGAGCCAACCTTCGCCGTAGGGATCGATATCGAACTTCCGCGGTGTCGTTTCGAGGAGCGGGTTGCCCCCGGTGAAGCGGCCGGTGCCGACGCAGTAGACGTCGGTGGTCGCTTTGAAGGCTTCGATCCAGCCGATGGTGTCGCCGAGTTCGATGGACTGCTCCGGCGTCATTTCGAAGCCATATTCGACGAGGTCGCCGAGCATGCGCTGAGCGAAGCGCGTGACGCCGACGCGCCAGCGGCCCGGCTCCGTTTCGAGCATCCAGAAGTGCGAAGGCGTGTAGAGGCGGTCGCCGGGGAGCTTCGTCGAGAAGCGCGACCGGCGATACGACACCGAACAGACCTGCGGATTCTGCATTTTCGGCACTCGGCCCCTACTCGGCCCGGAGCGGAAGCGTGTCGGCGGGAGCGGTCATCATACCAGCGCGGACGGAAGGGTTAACAGAAGAATCGCCCGGCGCCGTACACGGAACTCGACTGACACTAACAAGAAGAGCATCGCGGAGCGACCAATCGGACTCGGGGACAGTCATGTTCGGATCGCCCCTGCCGCGCGCGCTGCTGGCGTGCCTGTCGGGCATCGTCTCGCTCGTGGTCGTTCTGCTGGTCGCGGCGCTCGTCGCGGCCGAGGGGAAGAACCAGTACGAACTGCTGCGGGATCTCTTCGTGCCCCTTATCGGGCCGGTCGTCGCGGTGCTCGTGCCCATCGTGGTGCTCTACGTGATCCCGAGCGGGCAGAGCCGGGAGAAGTTCGCGCTCGACCTCTGCGGCCAGTATTACAGCGAGGAGATGCGGCTGGCGCGGAACGTCGGCTGGCAGCACTTCGTCGTCGCCCAGCGGAACCTGCCGCCGATGAAGCGGGCCGAGGGGCTCAACCACTTCCTCGATTACCTCACGAACCCCGAGACTCACCGCGGCATCGAGCCGGCGGTGGACGAGACCTACCAGCGGGCGTCGCGGGTGCTCGACTTCTTCGCCCTCGTCAACGAGTGCGTCGGCCGCGGCACCGCCGACCCGGACATCGTCCGGTCGTTCCTCCTCTACTACTACCTCTGGTGGCGCGACGAGATTCTGGATCCGCTCCGCAAGACGCGGCGGATCGTCACCGATCACCCGAAGTTCCGCCCGCTCTGGTGGACGCCGATGACCTACTTGGACGGGCTGGTCGGCCCGACGGCGGGCGAACCGACAGCCGGGTGATGATGGGAAAACGAGTTCGGGCGAAACACCCACACCCCCCCTCCGAACTCGTTCGAGTTCGGCCGAACTCGTTTTTCCCCTGCGATCAGGCCACCGAGACGACGACTTCGACCGGCACATTCCCCTTGATGGCGCGGGAGTACGGGCAGAACTCGTGGCCCGCCGCGACAACCTTCTCCGCGTCGGCCTGCGACAGTCCGGCCACTTTCACGGCGAGTTTGACGGACAATCCGAAGCCGCCGCTCTCGACAGTGCCCAGTTTGACTTCCGCCGTGACCTCGAAGCTCTGTGCCGCGAGGTTGAGGTGCTTGGCCCGGTTCTCGCAGGCCCCGCCGAAGCAGGCCGCGTAGCCGGCGGCGAAGAGGTGTTCGGGCGTCGTGGTGTTCGGGTTGCTCGGCCCGCCCATCGACTTGGGCACGGAGAGATCGACGTCGATGAGTCCGTCGTCGGACTTGGCGTGGCCGTTGCGACCGCCGGCGGCAGTGGCGTTCGCGGTGGACAGGACTTTGGTGAGCATGGTGCGGCCTCGTGGAGTGGGTTGACACGTTCTACAATGCGGGAGGCGCGATGGCTTTCCACGAGCGAAGTCGTCGCGAGAATACTACTGCTCGCGAAGCTTCGCATCGAGACCGTTGGACATCGTCTCATCTGTTACAATACCGACCGCATGCCAGGTTGTTCCGTCCGCATATCACCGAGGCGTCGCAATGCCGTACAGCGAATTCACCATCGACGCGGTCAAGGCGCGATTCGGGCTGTCCATCACCGAAG
>JAYVTJ010000700.1:0-5026 GCA_043774415.1 Fimbriiglobus sp.
GGTGTTGAACAGTTACATCACGGGGGGCAACAACGGTTTCGCCCCGCCGAACGCTCCCGGCTCGGGGACAAACATCTACGGCGGTGCGACCTACCCAACCAGCAGTAATGTGACTGTGACGGGCTGGCCTGCGGACTACGCCGGAGCGACGCAAATCAAAACTAAAAAGGACTCGAGCGGGTCGGAGATCGCCTTTATCAACTCCTCGATCACGATCCCGTGGGCGGGCAGCGGTAGCAAAGGCGCAATGCGTCAAAACGGGAATACGAACATCGGCGAACTCACGGACGGCACGAGCAACACGATCCTTTACTCGGAGATCGCCGGGCGCGACAAGCAGTGCTTCGGCCGGCAATGCTCGGCCTTCGCCGGAGTCTCGACCGCCATTTGGGCCGATTCCGACAACCGCATCACCGTCACGGGAGCCAACGCCGACGGCAGCGTGAATCCGAACGGCACCGCCGCGATGAACGTCAACAACCAGACCGGCGACATCTACAGCTTCCACACCGGCGGGGCCAACGTAGGGTTCGCCGACGGCAGCGTCCGCTTCATGCGCGACAGCGTCCCGATCAGCGTCCTCGCCGCGTTCATCACCAAGGGCGGCGGCGAAATCAACAGTTCCGACTATTGATCTCCACTGCGATCCCAAACTCTCCGCAACGCACCGGCGATTCGCCGGTGCGTTTTCGCATTCCGCGAGCATTCTTCTTGCTCCTCAGCCGCTCCTCGTCGAAACTTCTCGGATTGTCCGCGGTTCAATACTCGACCGGCACACACTCCCACCGCCATCCCCTTTCAACTATTCCGACGGAACCCTATGCACCGCACCAGCTTGCTAGCCGTCGCGGTCTGTGCCGCTTTTCCGGGGATGGCCTCGGCCGTCGATCTCCCCTCGGGCGGAAAAATCGAGACCGTCGATTTCGAGCGCCATGTCATGGGGTTGCTTTCTAAGGTCGGCTGCAACGCGGGATCGTGCCACGGCAGCTTCCAGGGGAAGAACGGCTTCCGGCTTTCGCTCTTCGGCTACGAACCGGGCATGGACTTCGCGGCGCTCACGCGCGACAACCTCGGCCGGCGCGTGAATGTCCAGAAGTCCGACGAGAGCCTGTTGCTGCTGAAGGGTGCCGGTCGAATGCCGCACGATGGCGGGATGCGCTTCGGCGCCGGCTCGTGGATCGACTCGATCTTCCGGACGTGGATCGAGCAGGGGGCCAAGCACACCCCCGGCAGTGGCAAGATCGAAGAGCTGACCGTCAGCCCGCCCGACTTCGCCGTCATGAAGGTCGATAAGGCGCTCCAGATCAAAGTGACCGCGAAGTTCGCCGACGGGACGAGCGAAGACATCACCCCCTTCTGCGACTACAAGATCGGCGACGACGCCATCGGCTCCGTCTCGCCCTTCGGCGTCGTCTCGGCGCGGCAGCCGGGCGACACCGGTCTGACCGTTCTCTATCGCGGGAGTGTGCGGGCCATCCGCGTGCTGGTGCCCGCCCCCGGCAAACCCGGTTCGGTCTATCCGGATGTGAAGCCGGTCAACGGCATCGACCGCGAAGTGCTCGCGAAGCTCAAGCTTCTGAACATGGTGCCCGCCGATGTCAGCACCGATCTCGAATTCCTCCGCCGCATTACCATCGACGCCATCGGGATCCTGCCGACACCGGAGGAGATCCGCGAGTTTGCCGCGGACAAATCGTCGGACAAGCGCGGGAAGAAGATCGACGCGCTGCTGAAGCATCCGCTCCACGCAGCCCTGTGGGCGACGAAGCTCAGCGATGTAACGGGGAACAACACGGTCGCCTTGGAGCAGCCGAACGGGGCGATGCAGAATCGCCGTTCGCAGATGTGGCACGACTGGCTCCGCAAGCGGATCGCCGACAACGTGCCCTACAACGAAATCGTCCGCGACATTCTCACGGCCACCAGCACCGACGGCCTGAAAGCGGACGAGTGGATCGACTTCGCGAAGAAGCTCGACGCCCAGATGGAGAAGGGGTTCGAGAGCGATTACGCGAACAAGA
Organism: Fimbriiglobus sp.; assembly: GCA_043774415.1. Taxonomy (GTDB): domain Bacteria; phylum Planctomycetota; class Planctomycetia; order Gemmatales; family Gemmataceae; genus JALHQU01. The sequence goes on from JAYVTJ010000700.1 coordinate 2,022, forward strand.
AGACGCTCGACCTCTTCTGGCGCAAGACCGGCAACGTTCCGATCGAGCAGTGGAGCGAAAAAGTCGCGGCCGCGTTCTTGGGCGTGCGGCTCGAGTGCGCCCAGTGCCACAAGCATCCGACCGACCGCTGGACGCAGGACGACTACTGGGGCTTCGCCAACGTCTTCACGCCCGTCGTCTTCAACAAAGCGGCCTTCAGCAGTCCGGAATTGAAGAAGCTCGCCGACGAGGAAAACACGAAGCGCAAAGAAGCGGCGACCGCCGGGGGCAAGGCGAATGCCCAGTTCCCCGCCGTGGCGGAGATGTTCGTCTCGACGATGGTGACGACCGGGAAACCGGTCGCGAACAAACCGATTCTGATGACGGCGCGCACCGTGACGAGCAAGGCGCTCGGCGGGCCCGAATTGAAGCACGTCACCGGCACCGACACGCGGGCCAAGCTCTACGACTGGATGGTGTCGAAAGACAATCCGTTCTTCGCGAAGAGCTTCGTGAACCGCGTCTGGGCGCACTACTTCGGGGTCGGACTGGTGAACCCCGTGGACGACTTCAGCCAGGCGAATCCTCCGACGAACGCCCGCCTGCTCGACCTGCTCGCCAAGGACTTCACCGAGAGTGGCTACGACCTGCGCAAACTCGAAACGGCCATCCTGCTGAGCCGGACTTACCAGCTTTCGGCGAAGGCGAACGACACGAACCAGTTCGACAAGAACAACTTCGCCCGCAGCTACATCCGCCCGCTGATGGCGGAGCAGGTCGTGGATGTTCTCAATTCCGGCATCGGAGTCGAGGAGGCGTTCGCCGCCGACGCTCCCGCCGGGAAGAAGATGACGGAAGTCGGCGCCAGCCGGATGAACAACACGAACCTCGCGTACGTGCTCCGCATCTTCGGTCGCCCGCCGCGGACGACCGCGTGCGACTGCGAGCGCGCCGCGGAACCGGCCCTGCCGCAGACGCTCTTCCGGCTCACCGACCCGAGCCTCACCGCGAAGCTGACCGCGCAGACCAACCGGGCGCACACGCTCGCCAAATCGAAGAAGTCGAACGACGAAGCCGTGGAGGAACTGTTTTTGGGGACGCTGTCGCGCTTCCCGACCGATGCGGAAAAGGAAGACGCGCTGAAGTATATTTCGGCCGAGAAGACGAGGGCCGCCGGATTGCAGGACGTGCTGTGGGCATTGATCAATACGCGGGAATTCATCCTCAATCACTGAGAACTGATTGCTGAAAGCTAGTTGCTATCTGTTGTGGAGAGCGAACAGCTTTCAGCGATCAGCACTCGGCAGGAGAACGGAGTGAAGGATTTTCGAACGCTGAAGGTTTGGGAAAAATCGCACTCGCTGGTGTTGGAAGTCTACAAGTTGACCGCGAAGTTTCCGGTCGATGAGCGATTCGGCCTGACGATTCAAATGCGCCGATCCGGAGCTTCGATTCCGACCCACATCGCGGAAGAATGCGGTACCGACAACGACCAGGATTTCGCGAGGCTGTTGCAGATGGCGATGCGGAGCGCGTGCGAGTTGGAATACCAGTTGTTGCTGAGCCGGGATTTGACGTTCACGCCCGCGGAACTCTACGCGGAATTGGAACCGAAGGTCATCGAAGTGAAAAAGATGCTGTCCGTGCTGATTCAAAAGCTCCGTGCCGGAAACCCTTAACCAGAGACCGACCATGTTCCGATCCGACTGCGAAGGCTTCTCCCGCCGCAACTTCCTGCAAATCGGCTCCGCCGGGATGCTGGGACTGACGCTGCCGACGATCCTCGCGTCAGAGGCCCGCGCCGCCAAGGAGACCACCACCGACGGCAAAGCGCCGAAGGCCAAGAGCGTCATCCTCGTCTGGCTCGCCGGCGGTCCCGCGACCATCGACATGTGGGACAACAAGCCCGACGCCCCCGAGGGCATCCGCGGCGAGTTCAAGTCGATCGACACCAAAGCCAAGGGCGTCCAGTTCGCCGAGACGCTTCCCAAGATGGCCGGCGTCGCCGACAAGATCTCCGTCGTCCGCTCGCTCTATCACACGATCCCGAGCCACGGCCCGGCCACCGTCTTCATGACCACCGGCAACAAGCCGACGGCCGCGGTCCAGTACCCCGCGATGGGCTCGGTCGCCTCCAAGCTCCTCAAGACCGACATCGGCATCCCGCCGTTCGTGAGCTTCATGGATCTCCGCAACGGCGCGGCCGGCGGCGCCGGTTACCTCGGTACCGGCTTCAACGCGTTCACGGTCGAATCCAACGGCGGTGGCAAGGGCGCCCCGACCGAGAAGGGGGATAAGGGCGCGGCCTTCCGCCTCCGCGGCATCACGCTGCCGAACGGCGTCTCCCTCGACGACCTCAGCAAGAAGGACAAACTCCTGAAGTCGTTCGACGACGGCTTCCGCAAGCTCGACGGCCAATCCGATCTCGTCGACGGCCTCGACACTTTCCACAAGCAGGCCATCGAAATCCTCCGCTCCGACAAGACCAAGAAGGCCTTCAGCCTCGGCGAAGAATCGGCCGCGATCCGCGAGAGCTACGGCACCGGCCCCATCGGCCCGGCCGCGCTCGCCGCACGCCGGCTCGTCCAAGCGGGCGTCCGCTTCGTGACCCTCGGCTTCGGCGGATTCGACACGCACAGCAAAACCTTCGAGGCCCACAAAACGAAGCTCATGCCCTCACTCGACGGCGCGCTGTCGGCCCTCATCGCCGACCTCGATCAGCAGGGGATGCTCGACAGCACCATCGTCATGTGCGCCGGCGAATTCGGCCGCACGCCGAAGATCAACAAGAACGCCGGCCGCGATCACTGGGCCCGCAGCATGGCGGCCGTCCTCGCCGGCGGCGGCATCCGGCGCGGTTACGCCCACGGCACCACCGACGCCAGCGGGATGGCCCCGAACCTTGACGCCTGCACCCCGGACGATCTCGGCGCCACGATCTTCGGCCAGCTCGGCATCGCGCAGAACACCGAGATCCAAAGTCCGACCGGCCGGCCGATCCAGCTCTTCCGCGAAGGCAAAGCGAT
>JAYVTJ010000701.1:0-3711 GCA_043774415.1 Fimbriiglobus sp.
TTTCGGTGAGCGACGACGGCAGCGTTAAGATCTGGGAGCTCGACAAGAGCAAGTCGCTCTCGACTCTGCCCGGATCCCGCGGCGTCCGCAGCGTCGCCGTCGCGGGCCACGGTCGCTCCATCGCCACCGGCGACCGCAGCGGCAACGTCGTGGTCTGGGATGTGAAGGAACAGAAGCCCTTCCGCTTCTACACCCATGGCGGAACCGTCACGGCGATCGCCTTTGACAAGCAGGGGCTGATGGTCGCTTCGGCCGGATCGGACAAGACCATCAAACTCTGGAACCTCACGAACGACGACACCAAACCGCGCCAGACGCTACCCGGTCACAAGGGGCCGATCTACGCCGTGGCACTCTCTCCCGACGATACTCTGATCGCTTCGGCGGGCTGGGACGGCGCCGTGAAGATCTGGGATCAGAGCAACGGCACCGAACTCCGCGAACTCAAAGGCCACACCTACGATGTCTGGTCGCTCTCCTTCGGGATGCGCGACCGCAAGCTCGCCCTCGCCTCGGCCGGGCAGGACGGCACCGTGCGCCTCTGGGATCCGAACTCGGGCGACGAAACGCTGAAGTTTCAGGGGCACAAGCCGACGGCCCACGTCGTCCGCTTCGGGCCGGACAGCAAAGATGTCTTCAGCGGCGGCCGCGACGGCTTCGTCCGCGTGTGGGATGTGCCGAAGTAGTACGGTATCATGGCCGCATGGGCACCATCCTCACCGCCGCGGCGAGTCTCCTCTTTTCGGCGCTCCTCTACCCGGCGACTCTGCCGTCCGTGGTCTACCTGCGGGCCGACCCCGATGGCGTTGGCACCGGCTGGGTCGTCGATGTCGCGAAGAAGCAGATCCTCACCTGTCGGCACGTCGTCGGCGAACGGACGACAGTCGAAGTCTTCTTCCCCTCCTATCGCGATAGTCGCCCACTTCCCGATTCCGTCGACTACTTGGGGAAGCGCGCCGAACGCCGCTCCGAGGGGACGCTCGTCACCGGCAAAGTCCTCCGCACTTCCGATTCGCTCGATCTCGCGCTGATCGAAGTCCCCGCGCTGCCGGCAGGGACACGGGCGCTGCCGCTCGCGGAACGACGCCCCGCACTCGGGGAAGCGATCCTCGGCATCGGACACCGCGGCGACCTCGACACCCTCTGGAACGCCACGGTCGGTTGCGTCCGACAGCGCGGCAAACTGGCCGACGGCTACTTCTGGCAATCGCAAAAGCTCGCGGCGAATCTGCCGGCGCTCGTCCTGCAATCGCCCATCGAAGAGGGGGACAGCGGCGGACCGGCCGTGAACGGACGCGGCGAAGTCGTCGGGATGATCGCGGCGCTGCGCCGGCGGACGCCGCTCGCGGCCGTCGGCCCCGATGCGACCGCGATCCGCAGCTTCCTCAAGCGCGAAGAACCCGCGCTGAAGGAAGCGGGCGGACCCGTCGAGACCGTGGCCCGCAGCACCGTCTGGATTCGCCCGACCGCGACCGACATGCGCACGGCCGGAGTTCTGATCGACCGCGATCACCGGTTCGTGCTCACCTCCGCGGCCGGCGTCGGACCGCTCGACCGCGTAGGAATGACCTTTCCGCTCCTCGGCGAGAGCGGGGAGATCCGCGCCGAGCGCGACGGTTACAAGGACGGTGCCGACCTCCTCGTCGCGAAGCGCTGGGCGGTCGGCACCGTCATCGCCCGCGATCCCCGGCGCGATCTCGCGCTCGTCCGGCTCGATGCTCTCCCCGCCGGTGTCAGTGCGGTGTCACTCGCGGAACGCGATCCCGCCGCGACCGAGAAAGCCTTCGCGATCTCGCATCCGCTGGGGCTCGAATTCGCGTTCGTCGCCGCATCGGGAACCCTCCGCCAGCGCGGGCGCATCGCGCTCGGTCGCGATCCCGCCAAGCCGCTCGTGAACCTGTTCCAGATCCCGGCGCAGGCCGCGGCCGCCGGGGGGCCGATCTGCAACGAACGCGGCGAACTCTTCGGCATCACCGCGGCGAAGGAGGCCCCGCTGCAGCTGGCGTATGCCGCGAGCCTCAGCGAAATTTGCGAGTTCCTCGCCGAAGCTCCCGGCATCGAACTGATGGATGGCGCTCGGAAGTTGATTCTCGAAGTGGACTCGCGGGAGAAGTTCGCAGGGTGGACCCTGGCCGCCGAAGCCGTGCGATTGCTCCGAATCGGCAAGCTCGCGGAGGGGAATGCCGCCCTCGATTCGGCCCTGCATTTTCACCCCGGCTGTTCCGAAGCGCTGCTGCTCCGGATGCGCGAGCGGGCCGCTCGAAGCGATTGGAAAGGGGTCCTCGCCGATTGCGATGTCCTCCTCGCGGTGCAGTCCCAGCACCCCGAAGCGCTGCTGCTGCGCTCCAATGCGAATCGGGAAACCAAGGAGGTGAAGCGGGCCATCGGCGATCTCCAGCGCCGGCTCGACACCGACCCCGGCGATGTCCAATTCCGAACCGCGCTTGCGAAGTGCTACGAGGCGAACGGCGAACCGGCGAAAGCCAAAGAGGAACTCGCGCGGATCGCCCGGCTGACGGCGGTGGTGAAGTGAATGCCGACGCCATCGTACTCGGCCTCGGCGGCATGGGGTCGGCCGCGGCCTTCCATCTCGCGCGGCGCGGCCTGTCCGTCCTCGGCTTCGAACAGTTCCCCCTCGGCCACGGTCGCGGCAGCTCGCACGGCCAGACGCGGATCATCCGCACCGCCTACTACGAGCACCCGGCGTACGTCCCGCTCGTCCGCCGGGCGTTCGATCTCTGGCGCGGACTCGAAGCGATCACCGGCCGCGCACTCCTGACGCCGTGCCCCTGCTTGAATCTCGGAGCGCCCGACGGCGAGGTGATCCTCGGCGTCCGCGCCGCCGCGCACGAGCACGGGTTGACCATCGAAGAACTCGCGGCCGCGGAGATCGAACGGCGCTTCCCCGCATTCCGCATCCCCGCGAGTGCCATCGGCATCCTCGAAGCGGATGCGGGCTCGCTCGCGGTGGAGGAATGCGTACTCGCGCACCACCATGCGGCGCTGCTGACAGGCCGCGTCGAGTTCAACGCCGAAGAGCGTGTCCTTTCGTGGCGGCCCTTCTGCGACGGCGTCGAAGTGACGACGACGGCGGGGACGCACACCGCTGCGAGGCTCGTCGTGACGGCGGGGGCGTGGGCCGGCCGGATGCTCGGGGACATCGGGTTGCCACTGACGGTGATGCGCCAGACGATGCACTGGTTCGAAGGCGACCCCGCGCGGTTCGGCACCGGCGCGTTGCCGATCTTCTTCGCCGAAACGCCGGATGGCGCCTTCTATGGGTTGCCGAGTTCCGACGGGCGGACGTTCAAGTGCGCCGGGCACTACGGCGCGCCGGAACTGACTTCGTCCGAGGAAGTCGACTGGGAAACGGGCGCTGCGGATGAAGCGGAGGTGCGACCGTTCCTGAATGGGTATCTGCCCGACGCCGGAAGGTGTACCGCATCTCAGGTCTGCCTGTACACACTGACGCCCGACCGTCACTTCATCATCGATATTCACCCGGAACACCCGCAGGTGGTGCTCGCGGCCGGGTTCAGCGGGCACGGGTTCAAATTCGCCCCCACCGTCGGCGAAATCCTCGCCGACCTCGCGACGACCGGCCGCACCGGGCACGCCATCGATCTCTTCCGCATCGACCGCTTCACGCCGCCGGCCAATTGAGTTCGGCGGAACTCAATTGAGTTCGGAGGGGGGGGTGGGTGTTTCGTC
>JAYVTJ010000702.1:0-7325 GCA_043774415.1 Fimbriiglobus sp.
CGGAGCGAAGCGGCACTCGCGAAGGTCGGATTGAATGCTTCGAGCGTCGATTGCAGGCCGGAGAGGACGCTGAACGTCATGTACGCCTGGGTTTCGCCCGGTTGCAGGGTCGCCGCGAAGACGTTGTTGATGGTGTCGAATTGCCGGGAGGAGAGTGAAGACTGGGTGACGCGATTCGTGCCGAAGCCCCCTTGGTAGTGCAGGAGCACGAGCGGGTCGCCGCCATCGAGTGCATCCGATGTGATCGTCCAATTGTCCGCCGGACTGAAGGTCTCGTCGCCGCTGGCCGTGGCGCGGACGACAGTGCCGTTGTCCGATCCGAGGTTGGTAGAGAAGAGGAGATTCTGCTGGATCGGGGCCGACGTCGGATTGGCGACGAATCCGATGGTCCGCAGAACCGAGACGCCGCCGACGTCGAACACCGCCGACTGCTGCCAGAGGTACAATCCGTTGAAGGAATCGTTGCTGCTGCTGACGGCCGCGGGATCGCCGGTGAGGATAGTCCCGGCGGGGAAGTCGTTGCTACCGTTCGGAGTCGTGGTCGCGTCCGCCGAGGAATTCAGATCCCGATAGAGGAGGATACCTTTCGCCCCTTGGGCGAATTGGCCGGTAGCGTTGGCCAAGCCCCAGCGCCAAGCCCCGTCGAAGGCGTCGTCCAATGCCACGGTGGCGGGGGTGCCATCGGCGTATCGGTACGGCACCGCCCCATTGCTGGAGGCGTCTTCGGTCGTCCAGGCGAATTCGTTTTGGATCTGCCAGGTGAAGTCGGCGGCGGACACGACGACGCCGCTGGCAATGCCGATGTGGGCCGGGTTGCAGCGTTCTTCGAGGGTCTCCACTCGCAATCGGGCGGTGCGGGATCGCATGATCGGGATTCCAGATGGTGTCGGATCGGCACTCGGTGTGATCGGAAAGTTACCCCGATGGGAGTGAGCGGGCAAGCCAATTCCCGCTGTCGAAAAGTTTCCTCACAGTGTCCCGCCCGGAATAAACGGAGCCGTCGCCCGGCGTGCATCCGCTTGCCCGCTTTCCGCCCGCGACTAAACTTCCGCCAAGGCCACTCCCTTTTTATTCTCCCGAAAGGTTCTCTCCCATGGGCTTCCAGCAAACGCCGACGCACAAGAATGGCAAAGGCAGCTTCCACCAGATCGGCCTCGTGCGCGGACAGTTCGGCAACATTCCGGAAGCGCCGTGGCTGAAGTTCATCGCGGAGTCGGGCTTCGACGGCTGGGAGGAAGCGAGCTGGGAACTCGACCTGCGCAAGTGCGATACCGACGCCGGCGCGGCCGGATACGCCGCGGAGCGGGTCGGCCTCGCCAAGTCGCACGGGCTGGAAATCTTCACGGTCGCCACGCACTTGCAGGGCCAAGTGTTGGGCGACGAACCGAGCGCGAAGACGCTCAACTTCTGCAGCGGCAAAGGGGATGCTAAGGCTGCGTACAAAGCTTGGCGCAAAGCCGGGAACAACCCGCCGCGCACCGATCCGTACTTCGTGCCGGACGAAGTGGCGAAGCTCGTCCGGGCCGAGGCGCAAAAGGATCTCGAAGCTTGCGTGCGCTACGCCGGGCACCTGAGCAAGCTGCAAGGCCGCAAGGTCGCGCTGCCGGGGTTCGTCGGCAGCCCCGCGAACTGCTGGAGCCACTGGTTCCTCTTTCCGCCGCTGCCCGGTGAGATCGAAGGCTACAAGATTCCCGATGTGCGCGAACTTTCGCTGGAACTGCTCGTCGAGCGATTCTCCCCCGTGTGGAAGCTCTGCAAGCAGTATGGCGTGACCTTCGACCTCGAATGCCACCCGAGCGAGCGGGCCATGGGCGACCTCGAGAGTGCAGCCGATTACATCGAGCACATGAACAAGGCCGGGTTCGAAGGCACCGTCGGTTTCAATCTCGACGGCAGCCACATGGAATGGCAGAACGTCTCGGTCATCCAGTTCATCCGCGAGTTCGGCAAGTACATCCACTGCGCCCACGTCAAGGGCGTGCAGGTGGAGCGCGAACACTGCCGGGGGGGACGCCTCGGCGGCCACCGCGGCATGGGCCACTGGACCAACGGCTGGAAGTTCGTCACGGCCGGGACGGCGCGCGACGCGAACAGCCTGGAAGAGATTTTCATCGAACTCAACCGCGTCGGCTTCGACGGGGCCGTGAGCATCGAGTGGGAAGACAACGACGCCGACCAACTCGCCGGGGCGAAAACCGCACTGGCGAACTGCCGCAAGGCGGATCTTCCCCCGAGCGGGATGAAGCACGACGAGATGCTGAAGGGGTAGGTATTGTGGTGTAGAATGCGAAGAAGAAACTTCGGAGGAGGGTGGAGCGATGGCGGAGCCGACGGACGAACAACTGAAGCAGTATGCGGACAAACTGCCGCAAGTATACCGAACGGCACTTGATGCGTTCCTCCAAAAATTTGACGACGGCACAGCCGTTCGCCGAGCGGGTACGCATGTTCGTTTCTCGTGGATTCGCTCCGAAGTCAATGAAACACATCCGGCTCTACATGACCAAGATGTGAAGCTCATGCTCGATCAGTTGGTGAGGCACGGCTTCCTCAAGGAGTTCGCCATTCGTGGTGTGGACGAAACATTCGATGAAAATCAGTTCCGCCACTACACTCCCACTCCGCTGGGTGAACGCCTGATCTCCGCCGTGACTGGCATCGTACCAGTACCCGAGCTAATACCCTCCCTACCCGAACCTGCTTGGGCATAAGCGACGTGTTCTGGAAAGTTTCTTCCTTCCCGAAAACCGAAAAGCACATCTTCCTGTCCCATTCTGCGGAGGACCGGTTGGGTCTTGTTCGCCCCATTTGCGAAGATTTGAAGGAACGAGGCATTCTCCCATTCATTGATGTCGAAGACTTTTACCACGGTCGGGAAGCTTTCGACGCATTGCGAGGGGCCATCCTTCGGAGTCGGCACATCGCCTTTTTCATTACGGATGCGATGCTGAGCAATCCGCGAGGTTGGTGTGCGGCGGAACTTGCGTACGCCGAATTGCTCGATCTGAACTTCCTCGCGATGGGAGGAAAACTACTGAACGGATCGCTCCCGCTATTCCTGGTTCCGCAAACCGATCCGAGAATCGAGCGCAGCGTTTGGCAGCTGGTGCGGAACCGCGGTCGTTTCCATGATGCCGCTTCGAATCGAGTGGCGTGGTGCGAACGCGAGATCCTTCAGTTCCTGGACCGAGAATCGAAACTCGCCAAAGGGATGGCAACCGATTGTCGGACGAACGATGACCTCTCGGATCGGCTCAAACAAACACCGGGTTTATTTGAGCGCGTTACCAAGTTCCAACCCCGCCTTCCGAAGCTGCCCGCCACCCCTTCGCCCGCCGATCCGATAGTCTGATCCCGCCCGCCCCTCGTTTCCCGGAGTACCCGCCCATGCTCTCCCGTCTCCGCTTCCTGCTCCCTGCGCTTGCCGCACTGCTCCCCGCAACCGCAATCGCCGATGTCAAGCCGCACCCGCTCTTCACCGACAACATGGTGATCCAGCGCGATGCCGAAGTGTCCATCTGGGGCAAAGCCGACGTCGGCGAGAAGGTGACGGTCACCCTCGGCAGCCTCACGATGATGGTCGAAGCGGATAAGGACGGCAACTGGAAGGTCAAGCTCCCGGCGAGCAAAGCGGCGCCGAGCACGACGTTCCTGATCGAGGGCAAGAACAAAGTCGAATTCAAGAACGTCGCCGTCGGCGATGTCTGGATCTGCTCCGGCCAGTCGAACATGGAGATGAGCAATACCAGCAGCTACGATCTCGACCGCGTCAAAGCGGGGGCCAAGAATTCGAACCTGCGGCTCTTCACCGTGGCCAAGCGGTCTTCCACGAAGCCGCTGAACGACCAGGACGATCTCAAGCACTTCAGCAAGTGGAGCGAGAGCACCCCCGAGAGCATCGCCAATTTCTCGGCCGCGGCCTACCACTTCGGCCAGAACCTCCAGAAGAGCCTCGGCGTGCCCATCGGCCTCATCCACACCTCGTGGGGCGGAACCCCGGCCGAATCGTGGACGAGCATCGAAGCGCTCGAAGCGGTCGAAGAATTGAACTACTACGGGGCGAACGCCAAGAAGGTCGCCGAGCAGTTCGAGAAGGACAAGAAGCCGGTCGGCTCGCACACGCCCGGCGCCCTCTACAACGCGATGATCCACCCGCTGTTGCCGTTCGCAATCAAGGGGGCAATCTGGTATCAGGGCGAATCGAATGCGGGCAAGGCCTACGAGTACCGCACCCTCTTCGCGACCATGATCCAAGACTGGCGCACGAAGTGGGGCAGCGAGTTCCCATTTTACGCTGTGCTGCTCGCCCCTTGGCACGCGGGCGATGCCGATGGCGTGAGCTGGGCCGAACTGCGCGAAGCGCAGGTCTACTCCACGAAGAAGCTCAAGAACGTCGGAGTGGCCTGCATCGACGACGCCGGCGATCTCTACGACATCCACCCGAGGGATAAAGCGACCGTCGGCAACCGGCTGGCGCTCGCGGCCCGCGCCGGCACCTACGGCCAGAAGATCGCCGGCAGCGGCCCGACCTACAAGGATTCGAAGATCGACGGCGAGAAGGCCGTCATCACCTTCGACAACCTCGGCGGCGGTCTCGTGGCGAAGTATCAGACGATCAACGGCTTCACGATCTGCGGTGACGACAAGTACTTCTACCCGGCGACGGCGAAAATCGTCGGCAGCACCATCGAAGTGACGAGCGACCGCGTGAAGAAGCCGGTCGCGGTGCGCTTCGCCTGGAAGAATTACCCGGTGGCGAACCTCTACAACAAAGATGGTTTGCCGGCCGTGCCGTTCAAGACCGACGACTTCCCTTGGACGACGATGCCGAAGAAGTAGGATGAACCGATGGCGTCCGTGGTGATCGTTGGCGGCGGGATCATCGGGACGATGTCCGCGTATTACCTGAAACGCGCCGGCTGGGCCGTCACGGTGCTCGACAAGGGCGCCGTTGGCGGCGGTTGCTCGCACGGCAACTGCGGCTTCATCTGCCCGAGCCATGTCCTGCCGCTCGCCGTTCCCGGCGCTCTCGCTTCGACTTTGAAGACCCTCTTCGCCAAGGACTCGCCGCTGAAGGTCCGCCCCGGATTCGCCCTGCGAAATCTCGGCTGGTTCCTGAACTTCGCGCGGCGTTGCAACCGTCGGTCGATGCTCCGGACGGCCGTGGGAATCCGAGCGATTCTCAATTCCTCGCGCCGACTCTACGACGAACTTTTGGAGGCCGAGAATCTCGATGTCGAGTGGGACACCTACGGTCTGCTGTTCGCGTTCCAAACGAAGAAGGCCTTCGATCATTACGCCGAGACCGATCGGCTCCTGAGCGAATCGTTCGCGATGCCCGCTCGCCGGTTCGACGCCCAAGCCCTGCAAAAGCTGGAGCCGGCACTGAAACCCGGTTCGGTCGCCGGCGGCTACCTCTACACCGGCGATGCGCAACTCCGGCCCGATGTGCTGATGACCGCACTCCGGAAGTTGCTCGCCAGTCGCGGTGTGACCTTCGTGGAACAGGCCGAGATGACCGGCTTTGCCACGGAAGGCGAGAAGGCTGTCGCCGTGAAGTCGAACCGAGGCGAATACCGCGCCGACTCATTCCTCGTGGCGACCGGAGCGTGGACGCCGCAACTGACCGCGCATCTCGGCGGGAAGTGCCCGATCATCCCGGGGAAGGGATATTCCATCACGATGAAGCGGCCGCCGGTTTGCCCGACCTATCCGATGATCTTCGAAGAGCACCGCGTGGCCGTGAGTCCGTTCGCTTCGGGGTTCCGCATCGGTTCGACGATGGAGTTCGCCGGATACGATGACTCGATGAATCGCAATCGACTGCAACTGCTCCGCGATGGGGCTTCGCACTACCTGAACGACACCGATGCTCCGGCGTTCGAGGAGTGGTGGGGCTGGCGGCCGATGACGTACGACGGACTGCCGATCATCGGCCGCAGCGCGAATTACGGGAACGTACTCGTCGCCGCGGGGCACGGGATGCTCGGGTTGTCGATGGCGACGGGGACGGGGAAATTGGTGACGGAACTCCTGAGCGGAGGAGCGACGCACATTCCGGCCGAGCCGTATTCCGCGGGGCGATTCTGATGGCGCGCGAGAAGATCATCGGTTCCGGTGTACCCGCCGACGAAGAGCGCAAGCGCCGCGATGTGGCCCTGCGCCCGCGGCTGCTTTCGGAAGTCATCGGCCAGCGCAAGGTGGCCGAACGGCTGCTCATCGCGGTGAATGCCGCGAAGAAGTTGAAGGAGCCGCTCGGCCACATTCTGTTCGACGGACCACCCGGATTGGGCAAGACGACCTTCGCCACGGTGCTGCCGAACGAACTCGGCACGTCGGTGCAGATGACCTCCGGCCCCGCGCTGACGCGGCCCTCCGACATGCTGCCGTTCCTCACGAATCTCGAAGAGGGGGGCATCCTCTTCATCGACGAGATCCACCGGATGCCGCGCGTCGTCGAGGAGTTCATCTACCCGGCGATGGAAGACTTCCGCATCGACATCATCCTCGGCGAGGGGATGAGCGCCCGCACCATCAGCATGAATCTGAAGCGCTTCACGCTCATCGGCGCGACGACGCGGTCGGGGATGCTCAGCTCGCCGATGCGCGACCGCTTCAAGATGCACGAGCACCTCGATTTCTACAGCGTCGAAGAGCTGGCGCAGATCGTGAGCGTGAACGCGAAGAAGCTCGCGATGCCGCTCTCGCCCGAGGCGGCGCAGGAGTTGGCCCGCCGCAGTCGCGGCACTCCGCGCATCGCCAACTCCCGGTTGCACTGGGTGCGCAGCTATCACGCCGGGCACCCGGCCATCGCCGACGGACCCGTGACGGACACCATCGCCCGGGCCGCGCTCGATATGCAGGAGGTGGATCGCGAAGGCTTGGATAAGCAGGACCGCCGCTACCTCGAAGTGCTCATCGACGTCTTTGGTGGCGGTCCGACGGGAGGCGAAGCGATCGGTGCGACGATGAACATCGCCGCCGATACGCTGGTGGATGAAGTGGAGCCCTACCTGCTGCGCGAGCAGTACATCGTGCGGTCGCCGCGCGGCCGCATCGCGACGCCGAAGGCGTTCGTATTGCTGGGGAAGATCGCGCCGAAACCGAAGGCGGACGGCGCGGGATTGTTCGAGTGACGGAAGACTCCGGTCTACCCTCTGATGTCTATCATCTCTTGCACCAAATCAGTCGATAGACATCAGACGATAGACGCCTTCACCATCCCAGCTTCGCCTGCAACCGCGTCAAGCCATCGGCCCAAGCCGCGTCCGCCGTCAGCTGCGATTCGTGCCCTTCGATAAGTTTCCCGTTCACCGTGCAGCTGA
>JAYVTJ010000703.1:0-3635 GCA_043774415.1 Fimbriiglobus sp.
GCGGGTTCCGAAGACTCCACCCGCCCTACGAAATCCTCCGAACTCAGAGCGATCTTCGTCCGCTCGGCCGCTCCGCGGAGGTGCTGGAGCAACTCCGCATCGGGGACGAGCTTCAAATCCGCAGTGGCGATGTCCATGAGCGCGCGGTCGAAGTCATCGCCGCCGAGGTGGGTGTCGCCGTTCGTGCTGAGGACTTTGAAGACCCCCTCGGCCACCGAGAGGATGGAGCAATCGAAGGTGCCGCCGCCCAGATCGTAGACGGCGATGATCCCGGCGTCCGCCTTGTCGAGGCCGTAGGCGAGCGCCGCTGCAGTCGGCTCGTTGACGATGCGGAGAACGTCCAAGCCCGCGATGCGGCCGGCGTCGCGGGTCGCCTGTCGCTGGGCATCGTCGAAGTAGGCGGGCACCGTGATGACGGCCTTCGTGGGGTTCCCCGCGCGCCGGCGAACCTCGCCCAGGATCATCGCGCTCAGCTCTTCGGGGGTGTACTCGCGGTCGTCGATGCGCACGCGCAGCACCTTGCGCCCGGCTTCGACTTCGCGCTCGACGATCTGCTGCGGGATGTGCTTCAACTCGCCTTGAAGGTCGGCGAGTGTCCGGCCCATTAGCCGCTTGACGCTGAAGACGGTGTGCTCCGGATCGAGCAGCGCCCGCTCTTTCGCGGCCGTGCCGACTAGGACGGTACCATCCGGTCCGAAGCTGATGCACGAGGGGACGAGGCCGGCACCGGCGGCATCGCGGAAGACCTCCGGCCGGCCATTCCGCATGGTCGCCGCGAGGCTGTTGGTCGTGCCGAGATCGATGCCGACGACGGTGGGTTGCATGGGGTTTTGGTAGCTTGCCGGTGGGGATTGTCAACGGAGGCGAGTCGGCGAGCCGAAAGTGATTGACCGACCCCACCCGCGCCGGTTACAACTTATCTACCTACCGCCCTCTCCCTTCCTGCCGCCCCGGTTGACTCGATGCTGCGTCCGATGCTCCTGGCCGTCGCGATCACCTTCACCGCACTCGGATCGCTCCGCGCTGCGCCGGTCGTCACGCCGCCGGCCGTGAAGCTCGATAGCCCCGAAGCGACGCAGCAAATCCTCGTCACGGCCACCGGTCCGGATGGCAAACCCGTCGACCGCACCCGCGCCGCCATTTATGAAATCGCCAACCCGGCCCTCGCCGCCGTCGATGCCACGGGATTGATTTCGCCGAAGGCCGAAGGGAAGACCGAAGTCGTCGTGAAGCTCGGCGCCGATGTGATGCGCGTCCCCCTCGATGTGACGGGCCTGCTGAAGCCGAAGCCGATTTCGTTCGGGAACGACATCGTCCCGATCCTCACGAAGGCGACCTGCAACGCCGGCGGCTGCCACGGCAAGGCCGAGGGGCAGAACGGCTTCAAGCTCTCGGTGTTCGGCTTCGACCCCGAAGCCGACCTCGCGGCCATCGCCAAAGAATCGCGCGGCCGGCGCATCTTCCCCGCTTCGCCGCATTCGAGCATGCTGCTCCTCAAAGCCACCGCGAAGATGCCCCACGGCGGCGGGAAGAAGATCGACGAGGCGAGCCTGCGCTATCGCCGGGTGGCCCGCTGGCTCGGCGAAGGCGCCGGCGTCGGACCGAGCGATGTCCCGGCCATCGTCGCGCTCGAAGTCGAACCGGCGGTGCGCACGCTCGCCCTCAAAGGGACGCAGCAAATCCGCGTAACGGCCATTGATGCGGCGGGCGGGCGGCGCTGCGTGACGGCGGAGGCCGAGTACGAATCGAATGCTCCGGTCATCGCAAGTGTCGATAAGCGCGGCTACATCGAAGCGGGCGAGAACCCCGGCGAAGCGGCGATGCTCGTGCGCTACCTCGGGCAGGTCGCCGTCTGCCGAGTGACGCTGCCGCGGCCGGGGGTGAAGTTCACCCGCCCGACCGAAGCGAACTTCGTCGATAAGCACGTCTGGAACAAACTGACCGATCTCGGCATTCCCCCGAGCGGGTTGGCCGACGACGCCGAGTTCCTCCGCCGCGTTTATCTCGACACCATCGGCACGCTGCCCACGGCCGCCGAGGCGCGCGAGTTCCTGGCGAGCGCCGCCGCGGACAAGCGGGCGAAGCTGATCGACAAGCTGCTGGAGCGCCCGGAGTACGCCGATTACTGGTCGATGAAGTGGGCCGACCTGCTGCGCGTCGACCGCGATGCCGTGACTCCGAAAGCGGCCGTCGCCATGACGCGCTGGCTGCGCCGCGAGTTCGCCGAGAACCGACCGTTCGACAAGTTCGCCCACGACATTCTGACGGCCAAAGGGAACACGGCGAAGGAAGGCCCGGCGGCGCTCTACGCGGCCGTGGCGACACCGGAAGAACTGAGCCGGTCGGTGGCGCAACTCTTCTGCGGGGTGCGCATCGCCTGCGCCCAGTGCCACCACCACCCCTCGGCCAAGTGGGGCCAGGACGACTACTTCGCGCTCGCCGGCTTCTACTCCGGCGTGACGCGGAAGGCGCTCCCTGGCGGCGGCACCGCCATCGGCGACGGCCCCGGCGCCGACCTCAGGAACCCGCGCACGGGACTTGTGATCCCCGCCCGTGCGCTCGGTGCGGGAACCCCCGCGAACCTGACGACCAACCCCGACCGCCGGGCGGCGCTCGCCGATTGGATGATCGCCCCGGACAACGCCTACTTCGCGCCGTCGATCGCGAATCGGCTCTGGGCGCATTACTTCGGCCGGGGTTTGGTCGAACCGCTCGACGACTTCCGCCCGACGAACCCGCCGACGAATGAACCGCTCCTCACCGACCTCGCGAAGCACCTGCGCGACAGCAAGTACGACATGAAAGTTTTCACGCGGACGCTCCTGAATTCGCGGGCTTACCAGCTTTCCTCGAAGCCGGTCGATGGCAATACCGACGATGCGCAGAACTTCTCGCACGCTTCGGCGAAGGCGCTCCCGGCCGAAGTGCTGCTCGATGCGATCTCCCGCGCCACCGGGGTGCCGGAGAAGTTCAACGGCTGGCCCGAGGGGGTGCGGGCGATCCAACTTTGGGACAACCGCATCCCGTCGTACTTCTTCCGCATCTTCGGTCGTCCGCTGCGGGCGAGCGTGTGCGAGTGCGAGCGAAGCAACGAGCCGAGCATCACGCAGGCGCTGCACCTGATGAATTCCGACGAGATCGGCGAGAAGATCCGGGCCAAGGCCGGCACGGCGAGGTCGCTCGCCGATTCGAAGAAGCTCCCTGCGGAAGTGGTCGAAGAGTTGTACCTGACGGTGCTGGCCCGGTTGCCCTCGGGGAAGGAAAAAGCGACCATGGCGAAGGTGTTCTCGGACGCCGGTGCGGATCGAAAGGGCGCGACGGAGGATGTGCTGTGGTCGCTGTTGAACTCGAAGGAGTTTTTGTTCAACCACTGATCGGGAGTGCGGAATTGAAATCGCCCGGCATAGAGGATTGGGACTCGGTTCTCTCGAAGCTCAACGTTGTTGGCAAGATTCGCCCTGCCAAGTCGGCGGCCATCGCCGACTTCGAAGCGGCGACTGGTTTCTCGCTGCCAAACAGCTATCGCAACTATTGCACCGGGTCTGATCCCACTGGTGCGCCCTTTTCCCTTCGCTAATTCCTTTTCCGATCTCGAGCTTCGTAGGAGTGGTCTATAACACGCGGCGTCCGACTGG
>JAYVTJ010000704.1:0-2506 GCA_043774415.1 Fimbriiglobus sp.
CTGCACCTCCTGGCTTTCTCGGGCGGTTGGCCCGGCGCGCTCTACGCCCAGCGCCACTTCCGGCACAAGACGAAGAAGACGCCGTTCCTCATCGCGTTCTGGGGCGTCGTCGGACTCCACTTCGCAGTCGTCGGCGCCGTGATCTACGCGCTGATGGGACCGCTGCGCTAGAGTCATGCTTGCGAAAGGGATGTGATGATTGACGGCGTCGATTCGTCCGCTCGGAGCTATCCGCGATTTCCGGGCGATGCCATCATCCCGCAGCGCGAACCCTCGGTGCGAACGGCCCCATTCGAGGTTTCCAACCCCAAGCTTCCACCGCGTTCTGCGAAAGCTTCGAAGCCGCTGACCAATATCGATTTGCTGGTCTGCGTCGTGCTCCCGCCGGTCGGCGTGATCGCGGGCATCCTCCGCTGCATCCGCGGCGATCCGACCGGCTGGCGGATGCTCTCGTTTTCGGCGCTCGCCCTGACCTCGGCCGCGATGCTGAGAGTCTGCAACACGTATTGATTCCACGGCATCAGGGCTTGCCACCCCGGAACACGGCATCGAACTCGGCCCACGAGATGCCGCCGTCGCCATCCGTGTCCAGCTCGTCCAGAATACCCGAGGCCCACGCCCAGCGGGTCAGGCCGCTGCCGATCCCGGCGTCCGCGAGGAGGATCTTCAACTCATCCTTGCGGATGGCGCCATCGCCGTCGGCGTCGTAATGCGCGAAGGCGGCGCGGTAGTCCCCGCCGAATCGGGAGGTGACCAGTGCCGACACCTTCTCCTCGACCTCGCGTTTGTTCTCGTCGCTCGCCATGATTCGCCTCCCCCGGACTTGCTCCCCAACGCAGGAACTATCGTAGCGAAGATGCCGCCTGAACTGGGAAGCCGATGATCCGGGTGGAGGGATTGTGGTGTGCGCGAGTCTTGTCAGCCGGACGCGCGAGCGACGGTGGCGTTGGGCAGAGTGGGACGTCACGGATACCGGTTCGGACACCGTCGCTCGCGCGTCCGGCTAACGGGACGCGCTGCGCGGGTCGAGAGATCCTCTCGGTGCGAACTCCGACACTTCCCTCGGTGCGGGCGGAGGCGATTCCGCTATCATCTCCTCCACTCTCCCTTCCCCAATTCTTCAAGGAGTGCTGCCTCCCATGAGAACGTTCACCTCGCTCTTCTTCGCCGCGCTCTGCGCGGCGGTTCCCCGCGCGACGGCCGGGGACGACACCCGACTCCTTTCGATGCCCGCGATCGGCGCCAAGCAGATCGCCTTCGTCTATGGCGAAGATCTCTGGACCGCCGATCTCGACGGCAAGAACGCCAAGCGCCTCACCTCCGATCTCGGCGTCGAATCGTACCCGGCCTTCAGCCCCGATGGCGCATCGGTCGCGTTCAGCGCGCAGTACGACGGCAACACCGACGTCTACACGATCCCCGTCGAAGGCGGCACGCCGACGCGGCTGACCTCGCACCCTTCGGCCGATGTGGTCCGCGGTTTCACGCCGGACGGCAAGTCGGTGCTGTTCATGTCGAACCGGAACGTCTTCAGCGGTCGGCACTCGCAGCTCTTCACCGTGCCGCTGACCGGCGGGATGCCCGAGCAGCTCCCGATCCCGACGGGCTTCGAGGCGTGCTACTCGCCGGACGGAAAGTACATCGCCTACACGCCGGTGCGGGATGTCACGCGAGAGTGGAAGCACTATCGCGGCGGGTCGAACAGCCGCATTTGGATCTACGACGTCAAGACGCACGATGCCGTCGAAATCCCGCAGCCGAAGGGGCGCTGCAACGATTACGACCCGAACTGGGTCGGCGACACGCTCTACTTCCGCTCGGACCGAGCCGGCGAAACGAACATCTTCTCGGTGAAGCCGACGGGCACCGAAGCGCCGCCGATCGACCAGGTGAAGCCGGTGACCGAGTACAAGGACTTCCCCGTCCTCGACATTTCCAACGACGGCAAAGAGACGCTCATCTTCGAGCAGGCCGGGTACCTGCACACGCTGAAGTTCGGGCAGACGGCGGTGCGGTTGAAGATCGCGATCCGCACCGACGCCTCCGAAGCCCGGCCGCGCTTCGCCAAGGGCGCGAAGTACGTCCGCGATGCCGCGGTATCGCCGAGCGGGGCCCGGGCTGCGGTCGAGTTCCGCGGCGAGATCGTCACCGTGCCCTCCGAGAAGGGCGAGCCGCGCGTCCTCACGAACACCCCCGGCGCCCACGAGCGCAGCCCGACCTGGTCCCCGGACGGCAAGACCATCGCCTACTTCTCGGATGAAGGCGGCGAGTACCACCTCGTGCTCGCGCCCCAGAACGGCGGCGGCGAGAAGCGGTCGATCAAGCTGACGGGAGGCGGATTCTACTACGCCGCAGTCTGGTCGCGCGATTCGAAGAAGATCCTCTACGCCGACAACGCCCACGGCCTCTACTGGCTCGACGTCGAGAGCGGCAAATCGACGAAGATCGCCACCGATACGAACGGACGCGTGGTGAACGTGAAGTACTCGTCTTGGTCTCCCGACAG
>JAYVTJ010000705.1:0-3635 GCA_043774415.1 Fimbriiglobus sp.
GCGAGTCGAGGATCGCCTTGTTCTTGGCCTTCAACCCCCGGCCCTTCTTGGCCGAGTGCTGATCGACGCCGTGGCTCACCCGCTGCTGCGCGTCGGCCCCGTGCTCGCCTTTGAGCGCGGAGGTCGTGAGGTCGTGGACGGCGGCTTTGTCGCCCGAGGCGACGGCCGCGCGGAACTTCTCCGCGAAGTCGGCGGCCTGCGTGTCGGGGGCGGGTTCGGGAGGCGATGCCGGGGAACTCTTCGGAGATTCCGAAGGGTTCGCGTCCGGCGTTGCGGCGACGGGTTCGGGTGCGGTCCACTTGTCGCCCTGTTCGGCGTGCATGTTCAAGCCGACGCCCGCACTGATGCCCTTGGTCAGTTCGTCCTTGGCGTGGCGGCTCTTGTCATCGACCGGGATCATCCGGATTTCGCCGGAGCGTCGCAGGTCGTGCATCGCCTCGTCGAAGACTTTGTGCGAAGCGGCTTGCGGGCCGAATTCCTTCTCGATCTCATCCCGGATCTTCGGAATCGACACCATGCCGCCGTTCGTCTGCCCGTCCTCGATCATCGCGGCGATGTGCGACTTGATGCCGCCCGCCAGCTTCTCCGGGGTCGGCGCGGCCGATCCGTCGGGGGCGACTTTGGGCCGGTCGCTTTCGCTCGGCAAGTTGAACGACTCGCCCTTCTCGGCATGAAATCCGCCGCGGTCGTCGTCGATGAGCCGGAGATGATCGCTGCGACGCAGGTCTTGCAGGATTCCATCGACATCGGCTTTCGGCCCGAACTGCTTCGCGATCTCGGCCTTGATCTCGGCGACCGGCACTACTCCGACGTGGTGGTACTTTTCGCGGAGCAGGTCTTCGAAGTTGTGGAGAACCCCCGCTTTCAGTTTGTGCGGGGTCGCTTCATTGAGAGGGGTCGAATCCGCGTGGCCTACGCCTTCCGCACTGCCGCTTCCGGCGGCGCCGGGTGCTGCTGATCCGCTCGCGATGCCGGGGATGGGGTTGATCGGCGTCCCGTCCTCGCGCTTCTTGTCTTCGAGGGCCATGCGTTCGCGGACGGGACGCGGTTCCCGGGACGCGCGGCCTTTGCGTTCCCCGGGTGCCCGGCCGTCGCCCGACGTGACCGGAACGTAGCCCGCGATGTGGGCGCCGACGGCCCGGTCGATGAGGGTGTTGATCTGCTCGACCTTCAGTCCGCCGGCCCGGATGCCGACTGCTTGGCGGAGCTGGTCGAGTTCGCCGACGGTGTGGCGGTTGAGGGCGTTCGCGAGACCCTTCAAGTCGTCGATGCCGACGGCTTCCCCGCCCGTGGCCTTGGCGACCAGCTTGGAGATATGGGCGTGCGTCTCGGTCGCGTGCTGCAACCCCTTCTGCCCGGTGACGCTGAGGCCGGCCGTCTTCGGCATCCCGAGTTGGGCATCCAGCTTCGCCCGCTCTTCGGGATTCGTGACGACGGAGCGCAGGCGAGCGGCTTCCGCCGGATCGTGCCGGGCTTCGGCGATCGCCGCGCCCGAGACGAACTCGCCGCCGTCCGGCGTGCCCTTGTCCATCCGCGGATGCCGCGTTTCGTCCCAGGCGACGGAGAAGCGGAGGACGGGAGAGGCGTCGGAGAACGTGGACTTCGGCTCCGGCAGCGGCAAGCCGCCCGGCGGGAAGAGTTTGCCGGTGAGCGTGTGATATTCTGGAGTGCCATAGGGCAGGTTGAGTTCTTGGAAGTAAGCCTCGGCGTAGCACCAGAGAGCCATCCGATCCGGGTTCGGGTTGGCCGAGGGAGACTGATTCGCGATCGACGCGGCAGAGGCATCCAATTTGGCTGGGTCGATCGGCTGCCCGTAGGATTGTGCGAAGTCGAGAATCTGCTGGCGGCGGACCGGAGCCGCGGACGAGTGCAGCGACTGTGCGTTCCGACTCGACAGGTGGTATTTGATGTCGCGGCGGAGATAGTTTTCGACCCGATCGGTGTCGAGTTCGCCTTGCCCCCCCACCGTGAACTCTCGCCATCGGTCGAAGAGACTGTCGGGCAACTGTGCCCGCTGGTATTCGTCCCGGAATCGTTTTTCGATGCCCGCGACGACCGTCTTTTTGTCCGGGGGCTCCTCGTTCATCCGATCCCGCCGCTCCTCGATCGCATCCATCCGGGCGGAGCCGGCCGCGGGGGACTGATCGATGGGCGGTTGGCCCTTGGACACGAGGTAGCGGTCGAGGGCTTGGAGCGAGGCCGATCCGGGCGTGAGGTCGAACTTGGCCGAGAACATCACCCCTTTGGCCTTCCAGAAGTCCGACCCCTCCTTCGTCTTCATCAGGTCTTGGACGGTCTTGCATCCGGCGAACTGCGCGGGCACCTTCACGCCCACGGCCGCGAGATCGGCGTCGTAGCCGAGTTTCGCCCAAGTGTAGTAGCCGTTCATCCGTTGGCCGTCGAGCAGTCCCTTGCCGGCGCAGGTGCTGATGGAGTCGGCGCCTTTAGCGAAGCACTCCCGCACCTGCGCGGTGAACGCCTTCATCCCGAAGCCGTTGCCCTGGAACTTCGGCTTGAGAAAGAAGTGGTCGTTGTGGACGTGGAACGTCCCGTCGGCCTTCGGGATGATCGTCCGCGACCAACTCCGCGTGTAGGGGTGATCGAGGGAGACGCGCGCCGAGGATGATCCGGAGAAGGGGCTGTGGACGTAGGCGTGCGCCCCGTTTCCCGCGCCCGAGACAGCGGCGAACGCTTTCATCTCGGGCGAGCCGAACAGCTTTTCGGCGACGGACGGGGATCCCGTCCCGCCGCCGACCATGACCGGTAGGGCCGCTTGCGATTCCCGCTCCGCGTGCCGCTTCCGTTTCTCGTCGTCGCTCTTTTCTTTGGGCCGCTCGCCGTAGCGGACGCGGCCCGTCTCCATGTTCATCCACCCGCGATTGTGCGGGACGTGATCCGGAGCGAGCGGTTCGGCATGATGCGGGCCGGGTGCGCTCGCCGCCGTCCCCGCGCCGCGAACCTGCGGTGCTGCGTCCTTCTTGTCGCCCGGCCGCTCCGGGCATTTGACCAGCCGCCCCTCGTGGTAACACCGGCGGTAGCCGCGTTTGTCTTTCCGTTCGCCGTTGACGTGCTGGCCCGGCGGAAGGGGTGCATCGGCGAACGACAGATTCGCGCCCGGGTGGATTTGCTCGTCGAGGCTCGCTTCATCCTCTTCCGTGAGGTCGGGCACGTCGCCGTCTGCCGGCATCGTGTCGCCGCGGTCGATCCAGTCGGCCTCGTCGGATGAGGGATCTTCCATCGTCTTCGAATGATCCGCCGCGCGGTGCTGAAACTCCGACAGGACAGCATCGGCCCCGCCCGGCTTCGCGGCGAGCATGGCCTGAATCAGATACTTCAGGGCGTCGGGCTGAATGCGGTCGTCGTCCGGCTCCACGTCCGGATCGACCTTGAGGAACTTCTTGAGCTGGGGGCCGTCGGCGAACGTGAGGCGACCGCCCTGCGCGGCGATGGCCGCGACCGCTTCCCGTGCGCCCGCCTGCTTCGCTTCCGCGATCTTGATTTTCAGGATGTGGGCGTGGAGAGGGGGCAGTTTCACGGGGACTCCCGGTTGAGCTTCAACCGGGTATGGTGACTTGGAATGTTGCCCGAGCGTGAGGGCAGATACTGCGCCGTGAAACGGTTTCACGATCCCGTTA
>JAYVTJ010000706.1:0-5057 GCA_043774415.1 Fimbriiglobus sp.
ACCGCCCGGCGAAGCCCATCGCCGAAGTGGAACGCGGCTATTACCCGGAGAACTTCCTCGATCCGAAGACACCGTCCGAGATGCAGCTCGTCGCCAACGGCGCGTCCCCCGGTTTGCAGTTCCCGCACTTCCGCGGCGGCGAGACGATCGCACTCGACAACATGCATCCGAAGCATGCGAGCCTGTCGATCGCGCTGCCGACGGAGCGGCCGAGGATGTGGGTCGATGGTCGCAAGGGGACGCTGAAGGAGACGGAGCCGGTGATTCACACGGTCGTGTTCGAACCCGATCTGGATCGCGTGACCATCTTGTGGCGCGGAGCGGCTGCTGCGCTTCGACCTTACATGGCTGCGGAGTTGGAGAAGATGCCGTTCAAGATCGAATGGCCTCAGTAGCGCCAGTCCAACCCCAGCGTCACGCCTTGGATCCAGAAATCGCTCCGGACGAACAGCGGCTGCGGACGCTCCGCCACGGTGGTTTGACTCAGCTCGACGGTGCGGTCGATCTGATCGCCGGGTCGCATGGCGTCGCTCAGGTAGACGAACGTGTAACCGACGCTGAATCGGGCGCGCTCGCCGTAGCGGTAGCCGAGCTTCAACCCGCCTTCGGGCAGCGCCGCGAAGTGGGAGTGAGCCGTGCGGCCGGAGTTGCTCGGCTGACCGAAGATGGCACCGGGGAAATACTGCGTCGCATTCCCGCCCGGCCCATCGATCGTTCCTACCGTCTGCCCGCTGATGCGGACGACCTCCACCGTTCGACCCAGCGCGACTTTCGTTTCCAATTGCAGGCTGAACGGCCCCCGTATCACTTCGGAGCGCAGGCCGAGTTCGCCGCCGTGGAAGCGGTTGTGCGCGTCGATCTGATCGGTCGAGCTGCTGCGGAAGGTGCTGTCGCCGGCGCGGAATGCGGAGTCCTGTTCGAAGCGCAGGCCGCCGTTGAGCATGAAGTAGCGGTAGCCGACGAGGCCGTTGACGGTCAGGGTTTCCCCCGCGAAGAGATTCGTCAAACCGGTGATGCCCCAGCTCTGGAGGCGCGTGCTCGACCACGCCTGAAAACTCCCCGGCATGAATGGGCTGTTCACCGGCACCGCGTCTTCGAGGCCCGTACCGGCGTTGAGCACCGGCCGGCCGAAGGGGATTCGCGAAGGTCCGACTCCGTCGTGCGAAGTCTGCGTGCCGGTGAAAAGGTACGACACTTCGAAGCCCGCGCGGTCTCCCATCGACCAGCCGAGGACGAACTTCGCCCCGGTGCTGCTGGGGGGATCGGTCCGGCCGCCAAGCAGCAGGACGGTGTTCGGATCGCTCAGCGTCGGAAGGCCCGCGCGATTCGCGGCGAGCAGCGGCGGCACGCGCTGCGACTGCGGCCAGAGGATGAGCACATCGCCGGAGTACCAGGATTTCGGGATCGGCCCCTGCGCGATTTCGACCTTGCGGATGACCTTGGCCGACGAATCGAGGAGCGGGTCGGGAAGCGATTCTCGCAGGGGCTGCGATACGGTGGTGCCGTTCGGCAGCGGTGGCCCCTCCGCGACCACGGGCAAGAGCCCGAGTGGCGGCAGGTCCGGCGGAAGTGGCACCGAGGCCGGCTGCTGAGCCGGAGCTGCGCCGATCATCCCGATCAGCAATGCGACTGCGACCATCGTCCGAAGCATCCGGAATCCCCCTTCGAGCGCTCCGCCTATGCCCGAAAAGGCGGGGGCTGTCTAGGCGAAGGGGAATTCTGAGTGTGCCTCTCGATGTCGGCACAAGGATCATTCGTCCAGCGTCTGTGCCACCCCCACTCTGGAATCGTCTGGACGAACTGGACGAATTGGACGAAGTGGCTCGAAAGGTGATAGATCAAGCAAGGCAACGACTTGCGGCGTTCCGGAATCGGCGGTTTCCCCGGGGCACACGATGATTGCTGGAATGCTCGCGCGGAGCTCGCATGCTTCTCAACTTGGTCTGCGCCGACTTCTTGATCCTTGGGGCGATGGTCTTCGCGCTGTTCGCGTACAGCTACCGAGGCCTCATCTCCGGCCGAGTCTATCTCGTCGGGGGCCGCCACCTCAGCACGATCACCGCCCGGCTCGTCGGCGCGGCCTGCTTGATACTGGCGTACTTCACCGTACGGATCATGCTTGAGCTTTGGGACCGCTTCGGGTTCATCCATGACCGATAGCATCTTGGTGGTCGGCCCATCATAGAATGCCCGCACGGCTCCCCGATTCGAGATGGCCATGTCCTTCCCCACGATCCGTCCGCGCCGATTACGCTCCTCGCCGCTCTTGCGCGAGATGGTCCGCGAAACGGAATTGCACGCCACCGATTTCGTACTGCCGCTGTTCGTGCGACCGGGGAAGGGCATTCGCACCGAGATCGCGTCGATGCCGGGGAACTTCCAGTTGTCACCCGACACGCTCGTCGAGGAGATCGGCGCCGCGAAGGAACTCGGTGTGAAGTCGTTCATGCTCTTCGGAATCCCGGCGAGCAAAGATCCGGAAGGCCGAGTGGCGCTGAGCGAAGATGGCATCGTGCAGACTTCGATCCGCACCGTGCGCAAAGCCTTCGGCCGCGATGTCTACCTGATCCCGGACGAGTGCTTCTGCGAATACACGACCCACGGGCACTGCGGCATCCTCTGCGATGTCCACGGGCAACTCGACCTCGACAACGATGCGACCCTGCCGCTGCTTGTCGAGCAGTGCGTGAGCCACGCAAAGGCCGGGGCCGATATGGTCGCGCCGTCCGGGATGCTCGATGGCATGGTCGGGGCCATCCGCACCGGACTCGATGCGGCGGGCTTCATCAACGTGCCGATCATGAGCTACTCGGCGAAGTACGCCAGCGGGTTTTACGGCCCCTTCCGCGATGCGGCCGAGTCGCCGCCGCAGTTCGGCGATCGCACGACCTACCAGATGGACCCCGCGAATTCGGACGAAGCGATGCGCGAAGTGGCGCTCGATGTGGCGGAGGGGGCCGACATCGTGATGGTGAAGCCCGCGCTGGCGTACCTCGATATCATCCGGCGGACGAAGGATCGTTTCGGCCTGCCGGTGGCGGCGTACAACGTCAGCGGCGAGTACGCGATGGTGAAGGCGGCCGCCCGCAACGGCTGGATCGACGAGCGCCGCGTGACTATGGAAATTTTGACGAGCATCAAGCGCGCCGGGGCGAGCATCATCCTGACGTACCACGCCCGCGATGCGGCCCGGTGGTTGCGGGAAGGGTGATTGGCGGGCCGGCCCGCGTCAGCGGTCGCAGGCAAGATGGCTATCCCTGCCTGTCCCCCTTTTCTTCCTACGGCTATCACGGAGATCCGACTGTCGAAACCGCGCCGAGGGGTGCCGTGGGCCGGCGCGCTCCTCCAACAGTGCGATCCAACAAAGCGATAAACCCCGCGGCGATTTCGAAGCGGTCTTTCCCCGGCAGGCCGGTGAGGACTGCGAATGGTAGTTCCTTGATCCCCTCGGTGGTTTCGACTCGCAGGATCGCCAAATGGAACGCGGTTTGCGCCACGGGCAACTCCTCCGCGTCCCAACTGCGGATCGCGTCGAACGGGATGACCCAGCGATAGCGATCCCCTTCGAAGAGAACGCGACGGGTCGATTCGTCGACGACAAGAAAGCCTGTCTCGGCTTCCTTCGCTCCGGCTCCCATTTCGGCCCAGATCCGCCGCGGGATGATGTCGACGTACAATGCTTCGGCGTCACCCACATTGAACAGGGTATCGGCTCGCCGACGGGCTTGGCGCAACATCGTCCGGCGGTAGTACCAGACCAAGAAATAGAAGCTGATTTCGTTCCCTTGGCGATTCAGCCGTGTGATGAGCCATAGGGACGCGAGCCCGCCCACGACGACGTAACCGACGATCAAGTCCGGCACGCCGAGCCTTGCGAAGAGTAAGCTGAGCGGATACACGGGGCCGATGAACGCCGCGGCGGGAACAATCGGCCCGAGCGCCACGAGCATACCCAAGAACCGGCCCCGCCACTTCACAAATAGGTCTTTGCAAAGCCCCGCGTGCGGCGGCGGCACGAGCCGGAAGGTCGCCCAGCGTTCCCCCGGCATCGGCGTATCGATCAAAGAATGTTCCCGGCGTTCCACCGGCACTTCGGCCCAATCGCTCAGACCCGGGAAGACTTCGACCATCGCGGCCATTTCTTCCGGGCTGAGCAACCATTTGGGCCCGTCCCCGATGGCGATGTACACTTCCGGTTCGATGTCCGATTCCGCCGCCGACTTCGGACAGTACCAAATCCGCAACTTGTAGAGGCCCGGTTTCTCCGTCGGATTATCGAAGCGGGCCGCGAGCCAATACTCCAAGCACCCGTGTCGAAGTGCATTCGGGAAACTCTCGGCCGCGGGGGTGTTCAGAATCACGCTCTCTTCCCGGAACCAATCGTTCAATCGCTCGCTGTACGGCCTGCGGGCGAACGACCACGCCGCGATCGTCGGCATGAGTACGACCAAAAGAAATTCCATGCCGAAGGCGAGCCAGTGCGAATTCGGCTCGAGTCGCGGTCCGACGTATGGCACCACATTCGGGTTGGCCCCGGCGTCGAGCGGGCCGACCACCGGGATTTTCTTCCCGAGTCGCCACCACTCGTCGGATTCCATGCGGAATGTGACGTACCCCGGCAGGCAGTCGACGCGATGCCACTCCACGCCCCAGCGCGAGCATTGGTCGATGTGGTAACTGCCGAGTTGGATGGAAAGCCCGACGGTGGCGATGGCAAAAGCCGCAAGTAGCGGATTGCGGCAATGCGAATTGCGGATGGTTTGGCGTGTGAGCCAGATTTTCAACCCGGCCGGGAAGAGCCAGACGAAGCCGACGGCATACAACCCGTGCTCCATGAGCAGGGCATAAACCGTGGCAAGCACTGCGGCCAAGGAATACATCAGGAGCATCCGTGGCCACAATTCGCCGAATTCGAAACGCCGGCTAGCCGTATAGGTTTTGCGTGTTTCCATACGCGAACTTAGGGCCTGTAACGAAATAACTTTTACAACTTCCGGCTGACGGTATAGCTGTCGGGCATGAGGAAGTCATCCCAAGCCGAAGGGATTCGGCAGCGA
>JAYVTJ010000707.1:0-3731 GCA_043774415.1 Fimbriiglobus sp.
ATCTTCCTGCGCATCAACGCCCTCACGCGCTCGCTCGAATCGGCATTCGTGAAGCACGGCGTCCCCTTCCAGATCGTGAAGGGGCTGGCCTTCTTCGACCGCAAAGAAAACCGCGACGTGCTCGCCTATCTCCGGCTGCTCGTCAACCCGGCCGACCCGATCGCCTTCCTCCGCATCGTCAACGAGCCGGCCCGCGGCGTCGGCAAAGTCTCGCTTGACCGGCTCGTGAGTTTCGCCACCGACAACGAGTTGACACTGACGGCCGCGTGCGGGCAGGTCCACCGCATCGCCGACATCCGCGGCAAAGCGGCGACCGGTCTGAAAGACTTCTTCCGGCTGATGACCGACCTCCGCGCGCAGCAGGATCTGCCGCTGCACGAACTCATCGGCCAAGTGCTCGACCTCTCGGGCTACCGCAAGATGCTCCGCGAATCGGGCGACGAAGACGACGCCGACCGGCTGGCGAACATCGAGGAACTCGTCACGGCCGCGCGGCAGTTCTACGAACTCGATCCGCTGCGCACGCTCGGCGACTTTTTGGAACAGATCACCCTCGCCAGCGACGTCGATGCGTGGGACGAAAAGTCCGACTGCGTCAGCGTGATGACCCTGCACGCCGCAAAGGGGTTGGAGTTCCCCGCCGTCTACCTCGTGGCCGTCGAACAGGGGATTCTGCCGCACAGCCGGAGCATCGAGAGCGGCAAGGACGACGACCTCGAAGAGGAGCGCCGGCTCTGCTTCGTCGGCATGACCCGCGCCATGAAGGAACTCTCGCTGACGCACGCGCGGATGCGCGAGTTCCGCGGCCAAGTGACCTACGCCGTGCCGAGCATGTTCCTCGACGAGCTCCCGAAGGACGTGGAGAAGGTCGATCCGAGCAGCGGCCGGAACATGGCCCGGAGCGCCATCGACGAGTGGCGTTCCGGTGTCCGACCGACCGCCGACCGCGCCGGCTACGGGACGCGACCCATCCCCCCGACGGCGGTGACGGCGCCCGCCGGCGATTCGGCTTACGCCGTCGGCGGCGTGGTGCAGCACGAGGAGTATGGCATCGGTCAGATCACCGACCTCAGCGGCTTCGGCGCGCTGAGGCGCATCCGGATCCGGTTCCCGGCCGCGGGGGAGAAGACGTTCGTCGCCGACAAGGTGAAGCTGAAAGTGGTCCAGCGGAAGTGAGAAATGGAAGCGATATGTCGCGGAAGTCGCCAGACTTCCGATCCCCCTTCTGCCGCGCGGGGCCATCGGAACTCTGGCGAGTTCCGCTACTGGACATTCCGCGCCCGAATGAATGCACCACGGACCTGCCGCGTCTGCTACTATCGCTCCGTTCCATTCGGATCACCGTCCCTTCCCCCGGAGTCCAACCGATGCTCGCCCGCACTCTGCTCGCATTCGCCGCCGCCGCCCTGATTGCGCTCCCGGCGTCCGCCGACGACTTCAAGCTCGCCTCCGACAACACGAAGATCACCTTCACCGGTTTCAAGAAGGACGGCAAGCACGCCGGCGGCTTCAAGACCGTCGCGGGCAAGGCGAGCGTGCCGCCGAAGAACTACACGAAACTGGAACTCGAATTCGACATCGATTGCGACTCGCTCTACAGCGACGACGACAAGCTCACGACGCACCTGAAAGGCCCGGACTTCTTCGGCGTGAAGGACAACCCGAAGGCGAGCTTCAAAGTGACGAAGGTCGAGAATGCGAAGGAGGGAGTTGTCATCACCGGCGAACTGACCCTCCTCGGGAAGACGAAGCCGATCGCCGCCCCCGCGTCCATGAAGATGGATCCGGGTTCGCTCGAAATCACCGCCGAGTTCAAGATCGACCGCAACGACTGGGGCATGACCTACGGCAAAGGCAAGATCGACGACCTCGTCGAAGTGAAGATCGCCATCGCGGCCAAGAAGTGATCGACCTCCCGCCGCTGCCGCCGACGGACGATGTGGTCGCGGCCCTCCGAGTCACCGTGATCCCGGCCGCCTCCGTGGCGGCCTTCGTTTTTGCGCTGTTCCTCGCGCTCGGCCGCCGGGCTTCGGCTCTCGGGTCGGCCCTCGCCGTCCTGGCCGGCATGGCCTATGCGAACTGGATCGAACTCCGACTGCCGTGGAATCCGGATGCGGCGAAGCCCGTGCGCATCGCCTGGGAGTGGCTCCCGCGCTCGGCGCTTCTTTTGGTATCCGTCGGCCTGGCGACGCGCGGACTCGGGCGGGCGTGGCATCATGCAGTCGAGACTTGGTGGAACCGGCGTCTCGCCGGTTCCAAATCCCCGGACGGGCGAATCGATGGTTCTACCGCAATCGTCTGGCTGCCGCGTTTGACCGCGACGATCGTCGTCGCGGCCTGGCTCGTCCCGGATCGCCTCCGCGAACCGGAACCGTGGTTGCTGCCGGCGTTCGCCGTCACCGCGTTCGTCGGATGGATCATCCTCGACGCACTCGCCCGCGGCGGCCGGAGCATCTCCGTGAGCTTCGCACTCGCCGCAGTCTTCTTCGCTGCGAGTATCGTGATCCTGTACTCGCATTCGGCCCGGTTCATGGATGCCAGCGTCATGGCGGGCGCCGCCTTCCTCGGCCTCGGCATCGTCGGGTTTATCGCACGGCCGGCCGATTGCAGCGGGGCAATTCCCGCGGCTGTTGTGCTCCTCCCCGGATTGATCCTCTCGACGAAGGCCGGCACCGAGAGCCAAGTGCCGCTCGCTTCCGTACTCTTCATCGCACTCGCTCCGCTCGCGCTCGCCCTGTGGCTCATCCCGGCGGTCGCACAGCGCAACGGCGCACTCGCACATAGCATCCGGATGATCCTCGTCCTGATCCCTCTCGTCATCGCGGTCTTACTCGCGGGCCGAGTCGAGAGTCTGCCGTGGGAAGCGGAGTGGTGAGTTCGCTACAACATCCGCAGCACTCTTCCGCCGTACCGGGACGCCGCCATGTTCATACTCTCCGCCTTCGCCGACGAAATCTCCCCCGATCCCATCGAGCAAATCGCGGTCTTGAAGGCTTGCAAGATTCGGCACATCGAGTTCCGCTCCATCGACAAGACCAACGTGCTCAAGCTGAACGATGCCCGTCTGGGCGAGTTCAAAGCGATGCTCGACGGCGGAGGGATGGCCCTCTCCGCCATCGGCTCGCCCGTCGGCAAAGTGGCCATCGACACGAGCTTCGAGCCGCAGCTCGACCTGCTGAAGCGGGCCATCGAACTCTGCGGCGTCTTCGGCACCCCGAACATCCGCATCTTCAGCTTCTACCCGCCGGCAACCGATACATGGAACGGCAATTGGGCACCGCATCGGAGCGAAGTCCTACAACGCATGCAGACCATGGCCGACCTCGCGGAGAAATCGGGCGTGACGCTCTTCCACGAGAACGAGCACCGCATCTACGGCGACTCCCCCGAGCGCGTCCAAGACATTTTCGAGAACGTGAAGTCCCCTGCCCTGCGGGCCGCGTACGACGCCGCGAACTGGGTCTTCTGCGGCTACGATCCCGTGGAGGGATGGAACCGCACGAAGGAGTTCACGAGCCACTTCCACATCAAGGATTGGAAGAAGCCGACGGACGGCGAAGGCCACGGGCACGGTGTCATCCCCGGCACCGGTGACGGCCGGGTGTCCGTGAGCATCCGGGAGGCGGTGCAGCGCGGCTACGAGGGCTTCGCCGTGATGGAACCTCACCTCCGCGGCGGCGGGCCGACCGGCGGCGTCACCGGTCCCGATTTGTTCCCCTATGCGGTGCAGG
>JAYVTJ010000708.1:0-6169 GCA_043774415.1 Fimbriiglobus sp.
TCCCCAACTGCTTGACGAACACCGCCGCAACCTCGGGCATGTCCTTGTGTCCGACGACCTTCGCATTCAATTTCTTGTAGCCCTCTTTCAGGTACGTCGCTTCGAAGAGTTCCCCCGGCTTCATCGGTTCGAGGTAGAGACCCCCCAGGTAGCCCGTCATACGCTTCGGCGTGGGGAGGGTCGAATCCGCGATGTAGACCATCCGGGCCCACTGGAGTGCCCGGTAGCGTTCGAGGCCGTTCGGCTCGGACACGGTCCCCTCGACGCAGACCTGGTGGAACCAGCCGGGATACCATTTCGCCTCCATATCGGACGTCCAACCCTTGGGCTTGTAAAGCGTGCTGGCGACGATCTTGCCGGTGCTATCGGGCACGTCGACGCGTTCGAGGACGATGGTCTTAGGCTTGTCCGCGAATGCGGGGCCGGCCGAGGTGGCGACGACGGCGGCGATCAGAAAGCGGTTCATCGGGGAAGCTCCGAGCGGGGACACTGGGGATCACATGCCCCTTACGCGGCGGTCCTCGGGTTGTGACGGAATATTTTGAGGCGGGCCGAAACTCCCGTTCCCACGGTCCGCCGCGGGGCTCGTATCCTGTTCCGTATGAATGCCAATCCCTTCGACACGACTCTGCTCCCGGCGGCCGGATCGACGCGGGATGCCGCGGCCGTGCCCGTCATCGCCGGGTACGATTCGCTGGTCCTCGTCGGGCGCGGAGGCATGGGCAAGGTCTACCGGGCCCGCCACACCACGCTGGGCCGCACCGTGGCTCTGAAAGTGCTCGCCCACGAACCCGACGAGCGGATGCTGGCGCGATTCGCCGAAGAGGCCCGCGCCGTCGCCCGACTCCAACACCCCAACATCTGCCCGCTGTTCGAAACCGGCACCGTCGAGGGGCGACCCTGGTTCGCACAGGAGTTCCTCTCCGGCGGCTCGCTCGCCCAGCAGTTCGGCGGGGTCCCGCAGGATCCGCGTGCCGCGGCCGGACTCGTCGAGACCATCGCCGGCGCCGTCCAGCACAGTCACGAAAGCGGCATTCTGCACCGCGACCTCAAGCCGGGGAACATCCTGCTCGGCGCCGACGGCACGCCGAAAGTCACCGACTACGGATTGGCGAAGGTGCTGGCCGCGCCGGGGACCGACTCGACCGAGGGGGCCGCGGGCGGTCTGACGCGCACCGGCGAGATCGTCGGCACGCCGGGCTACATGCCTCCCGAGCAGGCCTCGGGCATCGTCACTGGTCTGGGGCCGGCGACGGACGTGTACGGACTCGGCGCCATCCTGTACGAGGCTCTCACGGGCCGACCCCCCTTCCAGGCTCCGGACGCCCTGCAGACGCTGCTGATGGTGCTGGCGATGGATCCCGTTTCGCCGCGCCTCCTGCAGCCGAAGGTTCCGCGGGACCTCGAAACGGTCTGCCTGAAGTGCTTGGAGAAGTCGCCGAAGCGCCGCTACCCGAGCGCGCGCGAACTCGCCGACGACCTCGGACGGTTCCGCGAGGGCCGGCCGATCCTGGCGCGGCCCGTCGGGTTCTTCGAGCGCACCGCCAAGTGGGCGCAGCGGCGCAAGGCCGCGGCGGCGATGGCCGCGCTCTCGGGGCTGTTGATAGTGCTGGTCATCGCCTTCGCCATCCTGCAGACCGTCAATGCGAGCGCGGTGCGGCAGTCGAACTCCGAACTCGCGGCCGCGAAAACGAAGCTCGAAGATTCCAACGCCGAGTTGGAGTCGTCGAAGCGGACCCTGGAGTCGACGAACGTGAACCTGCGGGCGACGAAGGCGGAATCCGATCGGTCGTACGCTCTCGCGGTCGAGACCCTGCAAAGCATTCTCGAGCGCTACTCCAATCGGTTCTTCGGTATCCCGCTCGCCGAGCAGGTGATGCTGGCCATGAGGGACGAAGCCGATGCGCTCTACCGGAAGTTGACGGAGCTGCGCCCGGACGATCGCGAACTCGCGGTGAGGTACCTCTCGAACCTCGCGATGAAGGCGAACTTGGAACGGAGATATTTGAAGCCGGACGACGCGGTGAAGACGCTGGACCGCGCCGAGATCCTCCTCCGGACTCTGCTCGGCCGAACCCCCGGCGACCGTGGCTTGCTGCTCGTGCAGGTGAATCTCGGGAAGGTGCGCTTGGGCGTGCTGGCGGACGGACCCGAGCAGGAGGTCGCCCGCCGGAAATCCCTCGGAGACATCGCGAGATTCTGCGAGCTGTTTCCGGCGGATCCCGAGACCGCGCCATTGCAAGTCGATCGCTACACGGCGGAAGCCCAGATCGCCCGCGACCGGGGAGACCTCCGGGCCCAATTGGAGAATCAGGCGAAGGCGACGGCGGCCGCCCGCGCGCATTTGCGGGCCAATCCCCTAATCCCCTCGGCCGCAATATTGCTGGACTCGGCGCTCATAGCGCTCGGGCAAGGCCACGAAGATCTCGGGGAATTCACCGAGGCCGACGCGGTGTATTCGGAATTGGAAAAGCTGCTGTCCGCCGCGCGGGTGGCCCGACCGACCGAACCGCAGTTGAAGAGTCAATTCGCCGACGTGCGCGAATCGCGGGCCAACGTCGCCGTGAAACTCGGCGACCTCCGTGAGGCCGGCGACCTCTACCGCGAAATCGAGCCGCTCCGTCGCGAGCTCGCCGAGCTTTTCCCGCTCGAACCCTATCAGAAATACCGCCTCGCCAGCAATCTCGCCGTGCAGTCCCGCCTGCTCCACCGGGCCGACCCGGAGTCGGCGAAGAAGAAGCTGGCCGAAGCCGTCGGAATCTGCGGGAAGCTCGCGAAGGAATTCCCGAAGGACGATGTCTTCGTCAAGCAGGACGGGACTTGGCGGGAGTGGCTGCGCGTCCTCAACGAGAAGAAGTGAGCCGATGGATCATCCGAACCCCCCGCAGGAATCGCTGCTCCATTCGCGCCTCGACGCGATCGCCACGCGCTGGAGCCTCGTCCGCGAGGCCCACATCGCCGGCACCCCGGAGAACGCCACCGTCGCCCGGCAGGCCCTCGTACTGCGCTACGCCAAATCCGTCCGCCGTTACATCGGCGGCATCGTGCGGAATACCGAAGACGCGGACGAATTGACCCAGGACGCCATCGTACGGCTGATGAAGGGGGACTTCGCCGGCGCCGACCCGGGCCGCGGCCGATTCCGGGATCTCCTCAAGACCGCCGTCCGCAACATGGTGCATTCCCACTGGGCCAAGGCCAACCGCCGCCGCCCCGCCGACGCAGATCTCGACGCCCTCGCCGGCGACGACGATCGCCGCGATCCGATATGGGAAGCCGAGTTCCAGAGCGGCGTGCTGGACCACGTCTGGGCCGCGCTCCGCGAATTCGAGCGCAACACGCCGACCAATCCGGCCTACACGCTCTTGAAGCTGCGCACCGAGTTCCCCGAAGCCAGCAGCGAGGACCTGGCCGCCAAGCTGGGCGCGAAACTCGGTCGAGCGGTCCGCGCCGACTCGGGCCGTCAGATGCTCCGCCGGGCGCGGCTCCGCTTCGCCGAAGCGCTCGTGGACGAAATCGCCTCGTGCCTCGCCGACCCCAGCCCCGCCCGCGTCGCCGAAGAACTCGCCGACCTCGGCCTCCTCGACCACGTCCGCGATTTCCTCCCCGCCGACTGGGCCGAGCGGGGCGCACTCGGCGAGTGACGACTTCCGCCCGACGCAATCTTTCGACAAATCTCCGGTGAGTCTGTCACACCGCGGAGGCCCGGGCGTACGGGGCGTGTCCCTTGCACTCCCCTCGGTTCCGCACCCGGAGTTTCGCCATGACCCGCTCCCTCCGAAAGCTGTTCGCCGCGGCCCTCCTCGGCGGCACCTGCCTCCTCCCGACCGCGCCGGCCTTCGCCGATGATACGCCCGCGGCCGCGTCGCCCGCCGTCAAGAAGATGGCGGCCCGCCAGCTGCACGACCACCTCGCCAAAGGGTCGGGCTGGGTCCGCATCACGACCGAAACCGGCACGAACAACGGAACGGCCTGGATCGCCGACAAGGGCCGGAAGTGGATGGTCACAAACGCCCACGTCGTGGACGGCCGGGACTCGGTCCAGGTGATCTTTCCGGCATGGAAGGACGGCAAGCTCGTCCGCGAGGAATCGGCCTACGCCGGAATCGCCGGGGTGAAGGCCACCGTCATCGACCGCGATGAGAACCGCGATCTCGCCCTGCTGCTGCTCGAAAGTCTGCCGGACGCGAGCCACGGGTTGAAGGTGGCGGACGCCGAGCCGGAAGAGGGGGACAGCGTCCGCACGATCGGCGGCTTCACGCTCGGGGGCGAAGGCCTCGTGTGGGGCGCCGTCCGCGGCGAAGTCCGCACCGTCGGCCCGGTCTTCGGCTGGAAGGGGAACGCGAAGGTCCGCAAGGTCTCCACCGACGCCCCGATCAACGGCGGCAACAGCGGCGGGCCACTCGTGAACGACGCCGGCGAAGTCGTCGGGGTCAACGCGTCCTACCAGACCGACGCCCGCAGCGTCAGCCACCACATTTCGACCGACGAATTGAAAGGCTTTCTGAAGGTCGCCGGACTGCTGGCCGAACCGACGACGGCCGGACAATTCCTGCTGCGGGGCACGCGCCGGCTCGACGCCGGCCGCTGCGAGGCCGCCATCCGCGACTTCTCGGCGGCGATCAAAAAGGACGACGCGCTCGCGGCGGCCTACCATCTCCGCGGCAAGGCGTTCCTCTGCGGCGGGGACGCCGGCACGGCCCTCGACGACCTGAACACCGCCCTGAAGCTCGATGCCGGGCAGTACGATTTCCACGTCTCGCGCGGCAAGGCTCACCTCGCCCTCAAGAAGGGCGACGAGGCCCGAGCCGACTTCGCCGCCGCCATCCGCATCGATCCGAGCCAGTCTTTGGCCTACAACGAGCGCGGTGTGGCCCACTTCCGGGGCGGCGAGTTCGAGGCGGCGGTCGCCGATTTCACCCGCGCCATCGACAAGGGCAATCCCCTCGCGCTCCACTATGCGAACCGGGCCGAGGCCCACGCCAAACTCGGCCGGCCCGACGCCGGCGCCCGGGATTGGGCCAAGGCCTCCGACCTCGCCCCGCAAAACGTCCATTATGCCGTGAGCTGCGGCTGGGCCTGCGTTGAAGCCGGCCGATTCGACGCCTGCCTCCACGCGTTCCGCTATGCGGCGAAGATCGATCCGTCCCCGCGCAGCACTGTGCTGGTGGCCATCGGGCTGCGGCTCTGCGGGGACTTCAAGTCCGCCCTCAAGACGGTCGACGAAGGTCTGGCGAAATACGGCGGCGGCGGCGAGTCCGACGAACTCTTCACGGCGTACTACAACCGGGGCATCATCCGGAGCGCCCTCGGGAATCACAAGCCGGCCCTCGAAGACTTGACGAGGGCGGTCGAACTCTCCGACGCGAAGAACCCGTATGCATTCGTCGAGCGGGCCAAGGCCAACGTCGCCGCCGGGAACGATGCCGCCGCGGCCGCCGACTTCGCCGCCGCCAAGAAACTCGGGTGGAAACCGGCGCGGCCCGAAACCGCACCCGCCGCTGTCCCCGCCGACGCCCTCGTGGGAACGTGGAAGGCGACGTTCGACACCGGGATGGGCAAAGTCACGCAGGTGCTGACCTTCAAAGACGACGGGACTTGGATCGGCAGCGCGACGACTGTCGCCGACGGGCACACCGATGTCCTCAAGGACGTCGGCACTTACAAACTCGGCGACGGCGAGCTGACGCTGGTGGGAACGATCACCCGGACCGTCACCCGGCAGATCGTCGCGCGGGACGCTCGGACGATGGAACTGGAATTGAAGGAAATCGGAGCGACCGTCACCTTCACCAAAGCGAAGTGAGGCGCGATCACGGCGACAAACTCAACTGGCCTCGCCTCATTCCGAGAGGCGGGGCTTTTTTGGGTTGCCGTCGACAGTGTCGGGTCAACACGCATCGGAGACTTCCGACAAGAGCCGCCGCTCAGACCTCGACGGACGCCGCCGACCGTCGCGCGGGATCGGGCTCGGCCCGCGGGATGATCTCCCGGGTCGCCGGCGGGACGTGTGCCACCCTCCGTTCCTCGATCGAGACGGCGGGCGGTTGATCCACTTCGAGGGGGCGTACACGGCTTTGTAACGCATTGACGCTTTGTAACGGAAAGCGACCGGCTGTAACGTAAATCGGCTTAGGGCTGAGCTTTTTGTCCACTTGAACAGATTTGC
>JAYVTJ010000709.1:0-5053 GCA_043774415.1 Fimbriiglobus sp.
GGATGAAGCATGTCGGCGGTCATGACGCAGTTGATCACGGCGGAGGAGTTCGCCCGGATGCCGGATCCGGCGGACGGATCGAAGCAGGAACTCGTGAAAGGTGAGATCGAAACGATGCCACCACCACAGGGTCATCACGGTACCTGCAAACCGAGTTCGCCGCGATCCTGCGGGAGTTTGTCAAGCCGAACAAGCTCGGCTGGATCGTCACCGAATCCGGGACGATTCTCGAACGCGATCCCGATACGGTCCGCGGTCCGGACGTATCCTTCTATTCGATACTGCGATGGCCCAAACGCCCGACTGCATACTTCGACATCGCGCCCGACCTCGCCATCGAAATCCTTTCGCCCAGCGATCGGCGCAAAAAAGTCCGGGAGAAGATCGAAGGTTACATCTCGACCGGTGTCCGCCAAGTCTGGCTGGTCGATCCGGATGCGGAGACGATCACGATGTACGCGGGCAGCATGCGCGGCTTGGAGTACGGTGCCTCCGACACCCTCGACGGGGGTGCCGTGCTCCCCGGCTTCTCCTGTCCGGTCGCCGAGTTCTTCTCCTGAGGCTCCGCCGATGCCGACCCTCTCCGATGCGCAAGTCCGCGAGTACCTCGACTCCGGTTCCACCCTCGTCCGCGGCTTCTACTCCCCGTCCGAGATCGCCCTGCTGGCGCGCGCCGCCAAGGAGGATTCCGAACTCGACAAGCGCTCCTTCGGCCGCGCCGACGGCGAAGGGGGCGTCGTCCGGCTGTCGCTCTGGAACCATCCCGGCGACGGCATCTACGGGATTTTTGCCCGCTGCGAGAAGATGGTGCGCAGCGCCGAACAACTCCTCGGCGGCGAGGTGTACCACTACCACTCGAAGATGATCCTCAAGGACGCCAAGGTCGGCGGCGCGTGGGCTTGGCACCAGGACTACGGCTACTGGTACGGCAACGGCGTGCTCCAGCCGCTGCTGACGAGCGCGTTCATCGCCGTCGATCCGTGTACGCGCGCCAACGGCTGCTTGCAGGTGCTGCGGAACAGCCACCACTGCGGGCGCATCAACCACGTGCTCACGGGCGATCAGGCCGGGGCCGACCGCGAACGCGTCGACGAACTGCTGAAGCGCCCCGAGCAGTACCCGCTGGTGTACGTCGAAATGGAACCGGGCGATGCCCTATTCTTCCACGCGAACACGCTGCACCGCAGCGATCGCAACGCGTCGGACCATCCGCGCTGGAGCATGATCTGCTGCTTCAACGCGGCCCGCAACGACCCGTACAAGGAGAGCCACCACCCGCGCTACACGCCGCTGAATGTCGTGCCCGATGCGGCCATTCTGGAAGTCGGCGCCAAGCGTTTCGCCGACTCCGGGGATGTGGCCTGGCTCGAAGACCGCGCGGATGTGTCCGCCCGGCGGCTGGATGCGTGAAGCTGTGCAATCTCCCATCATAAAGAGTGCACCTCTGAAATTTGGCGGGGCCGTAGGGCGTAGTCGAGTCTGCGAGACCCGCCGCCACAATTCGGGGGTGCGGGCGAATCCCGGTGATCTCGAAAATTTCCGTTTGACACACCGCAGACTGGCGGTTCTAATCCCTTCTATCGACGCGGTTGTCGCCCACTTCTCGACCGCGACCGAGACAGAAGTCCCCTTCTCCCGGGAGTCTTCGCATGTTTCAGTTCCT
This sequence comes from Fimbriiglobus sp., assembly GCA_043774415.1. Classification (GTDB taxonomy): domain Bacteria; phylum Planctomycetota; class Planctomycetia; order Gemmatales; family Gemmataceae; genus JALHQU01. The sequence goes on from JAYVTJ010000709.1 coordinate 1,664, forward strand.
TCTCGGTCGGAAGTAGAAGCCCGTCCGCCGCGCGGCACAGTTTGCCCCCCTGCCCAGCTTGCCGGAACCCTCCGGCCCCCGAGTATCCCCGCATGTCCACGCTCCTCGATCGCTTCCTGCGCTACGTCGCCATCGACACCCAGGCCCAAGAGCACAGCGCGTCGTACCCGAGCAGCCCGAACCAGCTCGTGCTCGGCAAACTGCTGCGCGATGAACTGCTGGCGATGGGCCTGAAGGACGCGCGCCAGACCGAGTACGGCATCGTCCACGCCACCATCCCCGGCAACGTGCCGGGGGCGCCGGTCGTCGCCTTCAACTCGCACGTCGATACGTCGCCCGAAACGACCGCGACGAACGTGAGGCCGCAGATTCTGCGCAGCTACGCCGGCGGCGACATCGTGCTGCCCGGCGACCCGAGCAAGGTCATCCGCGTCGCGGATAATCCCGAACTCCTGCACCTCCACGGCAAGACGATCATCACGACCGACGGCACGACGCTCCTCGGCGCCGACGACAAATCAGGCGTGGCCGTCATCATGGAACTCGCGAAGGCGCTCGTGGAGAATCCGGGCATCCCGCACGGCGACATCAAGATCGTCTTCACCTGCGACGAGGAGATCGGCAAGGGGGTGCTCCACCTCGAGCCCGCCGACCTCGGCGCCGATGTGGCTTACACGCTCGACGGCCAGGGCACGGCCGAGATCGAAGGGGAGACGTTCAGCGCCGACCGCGCCACCGTCACGATCACCGGCGTCAACATCCATCCGTCCATCGGCAAGGGGCGGATGGTGAACGCGCTGAAGCTCGCGGCGAAGTTCCTGGAGATGCTCCCGCAGGATGCGCTCTCGCCCGAGACGACGGCGGAGCGCGCGGGGTTCGTCCACCCGTACACGATCGAGGGGGGCGTCGGCCAAGTGAAGCTGCAGTTTCTGCTGCGCGATTTCGAGACGCCGAAGCTCGCGGAGCAGGCCGAGATGCTGCGCGGCTTCGCCCGCGACTTGGCCGCGCAGTATCCGAAGGCGAGCATCGACGTGAGCGTAGTCGCGCAGTATCGGAACATGCGCGACGGCATGGAAAAGGAACCGCGGGCGGTGCCGTTCGCGCTCGAAGCGGTGCGCCGCGCGGGGCAGGTGACGAAGCAGCTTTCGATCCGCGGCGGCACGGACGGCGCCCAGCTCACGGCGAAGGGGCTGCCGACGCCGAACATCTCGTGCGGGGAGCACAACCCCCACAGCCCGCTGGAGTGGACTTGCCTGGAGGAGATGGAGGCGAACGTGAAGGTGCTGATCGAACTGGTGCAGATTTGGGCGGGGCGGTGAGTGCGGGAATCGTTCACTTGCATCCGAGACTGAAACTGTGAGTAAAATCACCAAAGCACTTGAACGGATCTTGCGGGGCGTCTCCGACGCCAACATCCGCTTCGGAGACCTGCGCTCATTGCTGATCCATCTGGGCTTCACCGAACGGACGAGAGGCGATCACCATATTTTCGCAAGAGAAGGGATCGCCGAAATCTTGAACTTGCAACCGCGCGGCGGGAAGGCCAAGCCGTACCAAGTGAAGCAAGTCCGAGACATCTTGCTCGCGTACCGGCTAGCGGGAGACCCCGCCGCAGAAGAGAATGAACCGTCGGGTGATCCGGAGGCGAACGATGGCAACGAATAGGAACTACGAAATTGTCCTGTCCTGGAGCGAGGCGGACGGCGCGTTCATCGCAGAGGTGCCCGAGTTGCCCGGCTGCGCGGCGGATGGCGTCACGTATCAGGAAGCGCTGGCGAACGCGGAAGTGGTGATTCGCGAATGGATCGAAACGGCGGATGAGTTGGGCCGGGCAATTCCGACGCCGAAGGGCCGACTTGTCCGCGCTTCGGCGTGAGACAATGCGATGCGGCTTCAGCGAGGACTCGCGCCGTTCGATTCCAACCGATCGGCGAGAGCTTGAAGTGTAGTGGCGATCGCCCGTGCGTCGTCCGCCGTCAACTCAACGGGGTCGCCGAATTTGGTGACGGCTTTGAGCATGACCGACGATTGCTGTTCGAGCCAGCAGTACACATCGTCTGCGGGGCGGACAACCTCTGAATCTCCGGCTTCCGCCATCGGATCGCCCTCACTCCCCGATGATGAAGCCCATCATCACCAAGTCTTCGCGGACGTCGTCCACGTCGAGCTTCGGCTTCAGCTTCTTCAGGCAGTCCGTGCTGATCTCGTCGCCCGAGAGCAACTCGGACACGGCGTCCTCGTCGAGTTCGACCTTGTCCATGTTCTGGAACTCGGCCGCGAAGTCGGTGTAGTAGCCGCGGATGCGGTTGAGCAGTTGCTCCTGCCCGTCGGCGTCCTTCCCGGAACCGGCCGGGGCGCTCACGCTCCCTTTCGTCCACGTCTTGGTTTTGCCCGTGTTCCAGAGGCAGAAGGTCGCCGTATGGTACTCGGAGTCGTCGTCGAAGGGCTGCGCTTGCAGCACGGTCGTCAGCGCCGCGGGCAGCGCATCGTAGATGCCCGCGTAGGGGGCGAGTCGATCGGGCGATTCGGCACGCGTGAAGGGGTTCAGCACCGACTTCGGATCGAAGCCGACGATGGCGGCGCCGGCCTTGTGGAAGACGAAGCGGCACTGGTTGCCGAGGGCGTCCTTCCAGGTGGCGACGTCGGCGGGGATCGACGGATCGTGCCAGAAGCGGACATCGCGGTTTTTATCGTGGAGTAACGAAACCACTGCCATAGCGCGTACGGTGTCCCGGAGATCGGCCGGCGTCAAGAAAACAACTTGCGGCATGGGTTCACTCATCAAACAGAAGTCAATGCTTTTAGTCTACGAGGTGACACACCCGGAAAACCCGGAAAACGTCCAAATGTCGATTTCCCACCTCCAAAAAAAGGCGTTGTGATTGTGGAATAGTGCCCCAGCCAAGATTCGAACCGCTTTCCGCACCCCGTACCAATTCCGATAATCTTTCACGCTCTACCCCGCTCGGGGGGTGCGTCGAACTACCAGACAGACCTGGTTGCGTCATTCCGAAGATCCGCCATGCTCGCCAAAGCCCGGTACCGCGCCGCCAGCCTTAAAACCTTCCGCGAAGTTCACGCCGCTCGGTTGGCCACTCTCCCGCCGGCCGGATGGAAAAGAACCGCACCCTGTTTAGAAGCGGCCCTCAAAGACGTGAATGCCAAACACCAGGTTCGCCGGATCATTCCACCGGGGGAACGGCGTCGGCATTCGGATCCGCGCCGAGGTGCCTTTCCTTGAAGCGCAGGGCTTCGCATTGGCGTTCCATCGTTCCGCCAGCGTACGGACGCTTCGGCTTGTCAGAAGTGCTGACGTGGCCCCGTCGGAAACACAACTCGCATCTCCTGCAATCGGGTTTCCTTCTATCGGAAGGTAACGGTAGCCTCGGG
>JAYVTJ010000710.1:0-4286 GCA_043774415.1 Fimbriiglobus sp.
ACTGGTTCCCTATGGCGAAGAGTTCCACCACCACGGATGAGTTGACGAAGATCCGCAACCTCGGCGTGATCGCGCACATCGATGCCGGGAAGACCACGACCACCGAACACCTGCTCTTCTACGCCGGGGCCAAGCACAAGCTCGGCGGCGTCGATCAGGGCACCACGCAGACCGACTACGACCCCGAAGAGCAAGAGCGCGGCATCACCATCTACTCCGCGTGCGTGCCGTTCCTCTGGGCCGGGTTCACGATCAACCTCATCGACACGCCGGGGCACGTCGACTTCACGGCCGAGGTCGAGCGGAGCCTGCGCGTCCTCGACAGCGCGGTCTGCGTCTTCGATGCGCAGAAGGGGGTGGAGGCCCAATCCGAAACCGTCTGGAGGCAGGCGAACAAGTACGCCGTGCCGCGTTTGATCTTCGTGAACAAAATGGATGTCGTCGGGGCCAGTTTCGACAAGGCTCTGAAGACGATCCACGAGCGCCTCACGCCCGACTTCAACGAGAACGGCCGGCCGGTGCCGATTCAAATCCCCATCGGCTCGGGTTCGGAGAAGGACAGTCCCAAACCATTCCGCGGCGTGATCGACATCCTCGAACAGCAGGCCATCTACTTCGACCCGGCCGACGGCGGCAAGACGATCACGCGCGAAGCGGTGCCGGATGAGGAAATCGCGACGGTGAAGAAGTACCGCGAGGAACTCTTCGATGCGCTCACGCATCACGACGACGGAGACCTCATCACATCGGTCGTCCTCGACGGCGGCGAACCCGATTTGGCAAACGTGCGGAAACTCATCCGCGAGCAGACGCTGAAGCAGCAGATCTACCCGGTTCTCTGCGGGTCGGGCCGGGAACATATCGGCATCCAGCCGCTGCTCGATGCGGTCACGCTTTACCTGCCGAGTCCGCTCGATCGCCCGCCGGTCGTCGGCACGAACCCGAAGAACGACAAAGAAGAGCGGCGCAAACCCGATCCGAAGGAGCCGTTCTGCGGGCTGGTGTTCAAGGCCGCGTGGCACCCGAGCGGGCACCGCTTCTTCATCCGCGTCTACTCGGGTGTGCTGCGGCCGAACTCGCGGGCTTTCAACACGGGCAAGGACGTGAAGGAGAACATCGCCAAACTCTTCCACGTCCACGCCGACCCGAACCGGGGCTTGGAAGAAGTCGAGACGGCGCCGACGGGGGACATCGTGGCCGTCGTCGGGCTGAAGGAATCGAAGACGGGGGACACCCTGTGCGACACGCAGCATCCGATTCTGCTGGAGCCGATCTCGTTTGCGGAAGCGGTCGTGAGCCAATCCATCGAACCGGAGAGCGGCAAGGATAAGGACAAACTCGCGAACGCGCTCGAGATGCTCCAGCTCGAAGATCCGACCTTCAAAGTGCAGGACAGCAAGGACACGGGCCAAGTGCTGATGAGCGGCATGGGGACGCTCCACCTCGAAGTGAAGAAGCACCGGCTCGAGCGCGACTTCAAGCTCGAGGTGCGCGTGGGCAAGCCGCGGGTGAGCTACCGCGAGATGTTCCGCAGCGGCAAGACGGTCGAAGTCACGGTGGACAAGCTCGGCGACAAGCCGGCGTTCGCTTCCCTGCGGGTGTCGTTCACGACGTTCAAAACCGAGAAGCCGGTGACGGTGCGGAACAGCGTCGGCAGCGAAGCTTTACCAGTGCTCTTTGCCGCGGCCGCCGAGCGCGGCTTGATCGATGCGTGCCAGACGGGGGAACTCGGCTACCCGATGATGAACCTGCAAGCGACGATCACCGATGCGAAGTTCGACCCGCAACTCAGTTCCGAAGATGCGTTCATCGTCGCGGCGAACAAGGCCTACCGCCAGGCGTGCGAGGACAACATCGACCTGCTCGAACCGATCATGAAGGTGACCGTGAGCACGCCGGCGGAATTCCTCGGCAACATCACTGGGGACCTCGCGAAGCGCGGCGGGCAGATCGAAGACACGAAGGGGGACGCGATGGCCGAGGTCATCGCGACGGTGGCGCTCGAGAAGCTATTCACCTACGCCAACGAGGTGCGGAGCCTGAGTCAGGGCCGGGCGAACGCCGCGATGGAACCCCACTCGTATCAAGTCGCCCCGCCGGACGTCGTCCGGCGCATCCGGGGAAATTGAGATGTCCGTCGTCGCCGTGGCCGCGCGGAAGCGGATCGCCCTGATCGCGCACGACAGCAAGAAGCCCGAGCTGCTGCTCTGGGCCGCGGCGCACCGCGCCATGCTCGCCCAGCACGACCTGCTCGGCACCGGCACCACCGGAAAAATTATCGAAGATGCAATCGGCCTGCCGGTGCGCTGCTACCTCAGCGGCCCCATCGGCGGCGACCAGCAGATCGGGGCGCTCATCGCCGAATGCGCCGTGGACGTGCTGATCTTTTTCTGGGATCCGCTGAGCGCGCAGCCGCACGATCCGGATGTGAAAGCGCTGCTGCGGCTCGCGGTCGTCTGGAACATCCCCGTCGCGAACAACCGCATCACGGCCGATCACCTGTTCGGCTCTCCGCTGATGGGCCAGGCCTACGAGCGCTCGGTGCCAGTTGTCGCCTCGGCGAGCGTTTGGCCCCGGGTGGGTTAAACTTTCTCCGCCGCGATCAGGTATCCGTAACTCCGCACCTTCGGCAGCAGCCAGCGCTTCGGCAGCCAACCGCTCGCGTTCACCGGCGTCACCTCCAGAAGTCGGAATCCGGCTCCTTGCATCGCGCGCTGCGCTTCGGCGAGCGAGTAGTGATGCAGCGTCAGAGGAGCGCCGCCGTACGCTTGTGGCATCGCGATGTCGCCGCGACGCCAGCCGCGAAGGCCTACGCCGTGGAAGTACCGGTTGTGGACGTGGAGGACGAAACGACCGCCGGGGCACAGACTGCGGAACACGTTCCGCAAAACCGCGTCGCGGTTCGCTTCGCCGCGGATCATCCCGAGCGTGCTGAAGAGGCACGCGGCGTAGTCGAAGTCGCGGAACACTACCGGCAGCTCGACGAGGTTCGCATTCGCGAAGCGCTCGCGCTCCGACAGCTTTTGAGCCTCCGCAACCGCCAGCATCTTCTCGGAGAGATCGACGCCCAAATACTCGTACCCCTTCGGGCCGAAGTGCCGGCCGAGGCGACCCGTGCCGCAGCCGAGATCGAGCAGGCGACCGGGTGTATGAAAGTGGCGCTTGCAAAATTCGATGTCGACCGCCGCCAGCGGCGAGATCGCCATCATGGCGTCGTAGCCACGCACCATCTCGGCACTGCGGAGGTAGTCGAGTAGGCCGCGATCGACCCCGGCCGGAAGTTGCCAATCGGGTATCATGTCCCCGTTGTACGGCGCGAACCGAGGGCCTGCCGACGATGCGACCGACCGATGTCCGAATCCGCAGCGTCGCGTTCTCCTTCGAGGACTTCGCCTACCGCACTCCGCTGAAGTTCGGCGGCGTGCCGGTGTCGCAGGTCACGCTTCTCGATGTGACGATGACCGTGGAAACCAGAGCGGGCAATGTCGCCGAGGGGTTCGGCTCGATGCCGCTCGGGAACGTCTGGGCCTACCCGTCGAAGGAGTTGGCCTACGCCGATACGCTCCGGGCGATGCGCGATCTCGCGACTCCGCTGGCCGAGATCTATTCGCTATCGAAGCTCGCCGGGCACCCCATCGAGATCACGCACGAGCTGGAACCGGAGATCTTCGCGCGGGCTGGAGCCATCCCGAAGCTCGCGATCCTCGTCGTGGCCAGCGCATTCGATGCGGCGCTGCACGACGGCTACGGGAAAGCTCACGGGTTGAATTGTTACCGTACCTACGACGCACCCTTTTTCGACCGAGACCTCGGCGACTTCCTCGGCGCCGACTTCGCCGGGGATCGCTTGCAGACCTCCGTTCGCACTTCACCGCAGGCGGCGATGCCGCTCTATCACCTCGTCGGTGCGCTCGACCCGCTGACAGCGGCCGACGTCGCGGTGCCCGTCGGCGATGGTGGACCGGAGCAGTTGATCGACTGGATTCACCGCGACGGTTTGACGCACCTGAAGATCAAGCTCAACGGCGACGACCTCGATTGGGATGTGGCCCGCGTGATCGCCGTAAACCGCGTCGCATCGGAGGCGGTTCCCGGACGCGAATTCCGCTACTCGCTCGACTTCAACGAACGCTGCCGGGATGTCGAGTACCTCCTCGACGTGCTGCACCGGATCGAAGCCGGATCGCCCGCCGGCTTTGGGGGCATCCAGTATGTCGAGCAGCCCACGGCCCGCGATTTGCGAGCGAATCCGGGCAACCGAATGCACGGGGCCGCGCAGTTGAAAC
>JAYVTJ010000711.1:0-2720 GCA_043774415.1 Fimbriiglobus sp.
GTGGGGCTCGCGGACTCGACCCACCCTACGGGCTGCGGGCATTTCCGGATGCTCCCACCCGGCACCCGGTGGTATAACACCTCACCGTCCCGCCTTCGGAGCCTCCCCATGCTCGGTGGACTGTTCGCCGGTTTCGTCGCCGTCTGCGTGCTGCTGCTGGTCCTCCACACGCTGCAGTTCATCGGGCTGCGCATCCGCAACGAGGCGGTGCCGGAACCCGAGCGCGATCCGCACCTCGGCCGCAAGTTCGTGCTCCACCTCTTCCAGCACTTCGCGATCCTGCTCGCCCTCAGCGGCTTCACCATCTCGGCCATCGACATCGCCGACTCGATCCTCCTGCCCTTCCAGAACAAGGCGCCCGGCCAGGGCGGCTTCGGCGGCGGGCGCGGCGGCATCTTCTTCGACGAGGACTCCGACGAGGGTTTCCGGGGCGGTCAACCGACGCCCACGACCCGTTGGGTCGGCGCGCCGATCCCTCCGCCGCCTCCGGCGCCCGTGCGGAACTGGTGGAACTCGGCCCAGCGTTTCGCCGTCGGGCTGATCCTCAGCGGCATCCTCCACGGCTCGGTGATCTTCGCGATCCTGCTCGTCGGGACGAACAACTCGAAGTTCCCGGCCGCCGGGCGGGCCTTCGGCGTGACGCGGTTCGTGATCGCGGGAATCATCCTCATGGGCTGCGCGACGGCGATGATCCTCGCCGTGCTCCAGAAGGGGAGCACCGATTACCGGGGGCTCTCGATGGTCATCGGGATGCTCGCGGTCTGGGGGCCGACGGCGCTGGGGCACCTGATCTGGATGCGCTGGACGATGAACCCGCCCAAGGAGATCGCGAAGCGCCGTCCGCGATCTTGGGAGAAGGAGGACGAGGACGAACCGGAGGAGCCGCGACCGCGTCCGGCCCGCAAGGCGAGCCGGGCACCGGAACCGCCCCGCCCCGAAGCGGAATGATTGGCCGGCGACCAACTCGCACTGGTATCCGTCGATGCGTCGGGGTATAGCCCGCCCAAACTCTCTTCTGGTCCGGGCGGGACTCCGATGGAAATGCCACAGAAATGGCGGGGTGCGCTCGTCGCGCTCCTGCTCGGTGCGACCCCGGCGTTCGCCCAGCGCGTCTACGAATTTCCCATCGATCCGCCGCCGCCGCCGGTTCCGCCGTCGGGGCTCGTGCCGCTGATCCCGCCCCCAACGCTGCCGCCGGCGATCACTCTGGTCCGGACGGCTCCCATCGCCCCGGCCGGATACCAAACGCCGGCCGAACTCCCGCCGATTTCGTCGCCTTCGGCCCCGTCGCCGCCGATCCCGGCGCTTCCGCCCGCCATCCGACCGGCGCCTTCATTCACCGCGCCGCCGCCGCCCGTCGAGATCGCAGTGCGGCCGCCGGTCCCACAATTCGAGAAAGTTCCCCTGAAGGACTACTGGAAGAGCGGCCTGCGCTTCGAATCGGAAGACAAAGACTTCTCCCTGTTCATCGGCGGCCGGTTCCAGTTCGACACGGTGGGCTACGCCACGACGCGCGACATCCGCAACAACATCCCGGGGACGAACGCGCTCGAAGACGGCGTGAGCTTCCGGCGGATGCGCCTCGACGTGGGCGGGACGATCTACACCAATATCGACTTCTACGCGCAGGTCGATTTCGCGAACGGCCTCCTGCTGTCGAACGGCGCGGCCCGCACCGGGAACAACGCCACCTACCCCACCGATATGTGGGTGACGTTCAAGGATCTGCCGCTGGTGGGGAACATCCGCGTCGGGAACCAGAAGCCGCTCTACTCGTTCGAGCACCTCACGAGCAGCCGGTTCCTCACGTTCCTCGAGCGCTCGATCGGGTTCGACGCCTTCGCGGAAGGGCAGAACAACGGCTTCGAGCCGGGCATCACGGCCTCCGACAACTACGCCGACAAGCGCGGGACATGGGGCGTCGGCGTCTTCAAGAACACGCGCAGCCCGTTCGGGTGGAACGTCGGCGCCAACGAACTCGAAGTCAACGGCCGCATCACCTATCTGCCGGTGTACGAGGACGGCGGCCGCTTCCTCGTCCACGTCGGCCTCGGTGCGGCGACGAAGGATCTCGACGACGGCCAAGCCCGCCTCCGGGCGCGCCTCGACGCCCGCAACAGCCCGAGCGCGCTCTCGCCGCTGATCGCCGACACCGGCACCTTCAACGGGCGGAACCAGCAGATCCTCGTGCCCGAATTCGCGATGGTGAAGGGGCCGTTCTCGCTCCAGGCCGAATACTACGCCAGTTGGGTGAACGACGTGGACTTGGGAACCGCCGCCGCGCCCAATCCGAAGGGCACGGTGTACTTCCAGTCGGCTTACGTCGAAGCGGGCTACTTCCTGACCGGGGAGCACCGGGAGTACAACCGCGAAGCGGGCACCTTCGGCCGGGTCGTGCCGAAGGAGCGCCTCAGTTGGACGCGCAGCGGCTTCACGGGGCACGGGGCGTGGCAGGTGGCCGCGCGGTACAGCTACCTGAACCTCAGCGGCGCGAACGGGAACGTCGTCCACGACATGACGCTCGGGCTGAACTGGTTTTTGAATCCGAACATGAAGATCCAGTGGAACTACTTCCTCGCGGATCGCGAGACGAACGGCCCCGTCGGCAACGGGATCATCCAAGGGTTGGCGACCCGCCTCGCCATCGACTTCAGATCCTCTCGTAGGTCGCGGTCGAGTCTGCGAGGCCCGACATCGTCGAAGGGGGCATGTCGGGCCTC
>JAYVTJ010000712.1:0-2880 GCA_043774415.1 Fimbriiglobus sp.
CTTGACGCCAGCTGCCGGCCACCCAGACACGTCCGGGAGGGGGCACACGCCAGAAGCCGCTGATCCAGATATAGTCCGTGCGGTCTTCATCCCAACTCCAATAGCCGGGCAGCCACTGCACTTGTTCGCCGTCCGGCTTCTGATCCGGCGGCAGTTCTTCGATGGCGTCGGGCGGCGCTTTCGCGATTACCGGGCCACCGCCGGTGGGATACTCGGCCGTGGTCGCGAAGGCTTCGTGGACGGTGCCGCGCGCCAGCACTTCGACGCCGTCGTCTTGCCGGTCGGGCTGCTGGAGCGGCTGCGGCTCGCCGCGCGGGATTTGGGGCTGGGCGAGCGTCACACCGCCGGCGAGGGCCGTGAGAGTGACACCGGCGAGCCAGTGGCGGAGGGTGCGGGTCATTGAAGATGTCTCCGAACGGTGGGAAGCGATTCCAAGTTGCACAGAAATGACGCATTAACGATGCCGACTTGCGCGGTGATTTGCCGCGATACAAGTCCTTACAGCGCTTGGCCTGTCCGGCGATCTGCAACTCTGTCCGGCGCTGGGTGGGGTGTTTCCGCCGGACAGACTTCACCAGCGCAGTTCGACGCCGAATTGGATCCCTTGCGCCCAGAAATCCGACTGCCGGAAGATCGGCTGGGGCCGGGGGTTGGGCGTCGCGGCGACCCCGGCGGGCGGATTTGGCACGAGGGCGACATCGACGGTGCGGTCGATGGCGTCGCCGGGCCGGATGACGTTCGACCAATACAGCACATTGTATCCCGCGTACAACCGCAAGTTCGGCGTGACACGGTAGCCGACGGTCGTCGTCACTTCCGGAACGACGCTGAAGTGACTTTGACTGAAGGTGCCGAGGTTTGGCCCAGTCGCCAGCAGACCGCCGTTGAACGATTGCGTCGCTTCACCGGGCCGCGTCCGCTGCTGGAGGCCGTCGATTTGGAGCGATTGCTGGTTCACGCCCATTGCGAGGCCGGCGCGGAGATCCCAGTCGAGCTTCCCTTGGGCATTGCTCCAAAAGCCGCCGACCTGCGCCCCGTGGAATTGATTCCGGGCCTCGAAGCGATCTTGGACGAAGACCTTCGTGCCGACGGGATCGGGCGAGAGCGGGCCGGTCGAGGTGATCGATTCGGCGATGGTCAGCCGCTCGTTCAAGTTTAAGTACCGGTAACCCGCGAACCAGCCCGTCGTGCGGTCGCAGGTTCGGCAGATCGCCTTGCGGAAGTTGACATCGGCGCCCCAGAGCAGACTGTCCGACGTGATGTCGATGCGGCCGCTCGACAGATTCGGCTGGGCGACGATCTCGCCGAACTCGGTGCCGAAGTTCGGCGCGAAGAAGGGCCGGGTGATCGTCGGATACTGACCGCTGTCGGCCCCGAAGCTCGTGCTCGTGCGACCGAGGAAGAAGAAGCTTCCATCGACGCCGCGGAGGCCGCAATCGTCGAGCCAGCCGCCGGCGCGGACGCGGAAGCCGCTGCGCAGATTCGGACCGAAGGCACCGGGGCCGAGCAGGCTTTGCGTGCCCGGTTGCCCGAGGAAACCGGGCGTTCCGTTGCTGCTCGTCGTGGCCAAGACTGGGATGTCGCCCCGGTTCGCCCACCAGAGCAGGTACTCGGCTTGGACGAAGAACGAATCGCCGGGAAGCCCTTCGGTTCGGACCCGCACGGGGCGCTCGTTCTTCATGAGATCGAGGCCGAACGAGTCGCGGAAGGAGTAGTCGCGCGAGAGCCGCACCGACGGCGAACCGAACGTCCCCTTGCGGACGGGGATACCCGCCTCGGCCGGCGAGACGGCCGTCGTCTGCTTCACCGGCCCACACGGGGCATCGGGCGTATCGTTGCAGTCCGGCCGGGGATTCAGGGGCGATCCGGGCAGCGCCCGGGGTGGCGGCAGTGTTTCCCCCGGCGGCACCTTCGGCAATTCGGGCGCGGGCAGCGCCGGCAGTTCCGTCGGGAACGGCGTTTGCGCTTTAACTCGCGGGCCGGCTGGCCCAACCGGTTCGGGGATGGCGTCGAGCGGCGGCAAGACGGCCGGGGGCGCGAGCGGCTCCAGACCCTTCTCGGCAATCGGCAGCGCGGGCGGTACGGGCCGGAAGAGCGGATCGGCAACGGCGGGCTCGGGAAGGATCCGCGGCGGCGCGACGACAGGAGCCGCAACGGGCGGAGTCGCCGCCGTCTTCCACGGCATCGCCTCCGGGAGGATGACCACGGGCGGCTGCAGCGGCGTCGGGACGGGTTTCGGTGCCGGGGCGACCACGGGGGCGACCGGCGGCTTGTCGGCCGTCTTCCAACCCAGCTCGTCGGCGCGGGCCGACGTGCCGATCAGGCCCAGCGCGAGGACGGTCATCGTTCGGACGCGCTTCATCCCGGATCCCTCCTCCATCGCGCGGCGCACGATCATAGGGGACTCTTCGGCGATCCGCCGGCACAACCGTCAAGGTTTCTCGGAACGGAAGAACAATCACGACCCGCAGCACTTGCCCAGAACGCCACGCCGGGCCAATCCGGGTTGACGCGGTGCGGCGATCGTGGCATGAGGGTGGAACTTGAATCGAATCGGCCGGAATTTCGCCGGAGGTGGGGTCAACAATGCGCGGTCGCTTGCTCAACTCGAAAATCGCCGTCGTCGCGGTCGCCGTTATACTGACCGTGTCCGGGTCGGCCGACGCCTTCTACTGGGCCGGTTGGCCGGGCGCGGGCGATTCGCAGCCGCCGGGGATCACGCAGCGCCAAGTGACCGAGAAGACGGTGCCGCCGCGGGAGCCATTCGAGCCGCACGAGCCGCCCAAGGGCGTGCCCGAACCGGCGACGATCATCATCGCGGGGTTCGGGCTGGGCGTGATCGGACTGCGGAGAGTGCTGAAGCGGAAGAAGTGAATCGAA
>JAYVTJ010000713.1:0-3574 GCA_043774415.1 Fimbriiglobus sp.
CTTGCGCGTCGGGCTAACGAATTTTCAAACGGAACCCTCTCCGGCGTCGTCGTTACAATTGAAGTCGCTTCGGATACCGGAGGGTTCGCCATGTTCAAGGCCCGCATCGTCGTCGTCGAAGATGAACCCGCCATCCGCCGGGGGCTGACCGAAGCCCTCCGCATCACGGGCTACGACGTTTCCGAAGCGGCCGACGGACTCACCGGCCTCCGCGAAGCGATCTCCGGCGGCGTCGATCTCGTCCTGCTCGATCTGATGCTCCCGAAGAAAGACGGCTTCGAAGTGCTCGCCGAACTCCGGCGGGTCTGCCCGACGCGGCCGGTCATCCTCCTCACAGCCCGCGGCGGGGAGAACGACCGCGTGCGCGGATTGAAGATGGGGGCCGACGATTACGTGGTCAAACCCTTCTCCGTGAGCGAACTGTTGGCCCGTGTCGAAGCGGTGCTGCGGCGGACGCTCAAAGCGTCCGAGGAAGTGCAGGAGGTCCACTACGGCCGGGCCAAGATCGACCTGCGCCGGCGGGAGATCCGCTGGAGCGCCGACGAGCGCGCCGATTTGTCCGAGACGGAAGCGGCGCTGCTGAAATACCTCGTGTCAAACCGCGAGCGGGCCGTCTCCCGCGAAGAGATGCTCGGCCGCGTCTGGGGCATCGGCACGGCCGGGCTGGAAACCCGGGCCGTGGACATGCACATCGCCCGGCTGCGGGCCAAGCTGAAAGATCCGGCCGGCGACGACAACGCCGAGGCCATCGTGACGGTCCGGTCGCACGGGTACATGGCGGGCCCCGGCTTGACGCTCGAAAAGGGCACCCCATGACGCGGCGGATTCTCGGTTCCCCGACCTGCTCCACCTGCGGACTGATCCTGCTCGCCCTCCTCGTCGTCGGAGGCCTGAGCTGGGTCTCCGTGGCGTCGCTGCGCGTCGAAGAGAGCCAGCGTCGCTCGGCGGCCCAAGCCGGTGATACGAACCGCGAGCGACTCGCCCTCTGGCGTCTCGACAGCCACATGCTCTCGCCCCTCGGCCTCGAAAATAACAGGCCCTATTCGCACTACTCGGCGCTCCACGCCCCCTCGGCCATCGTCATCGACGACTCCGGTTCACCGACGGTCGATCCGGGTCGGGTGCCATCGCCGCTGCTCGGCTCCGACCTTCCCGAGTGGGTGACGCTGCACGTCCAGATCGATCCGAACCGGGGCTGGTCGTCGCCGCAGGTGATCCCGCCGCAGCTCGCCGAACGCCTGAAAACCGGGCCGCTCGAACTGAACTTGGCGAACTGCACTCCGGAGCGGGCGGGGCGCCTCGATGAACTGCGGGCCGCGTTCCCGACTTCGGACATCCTCGGGAAACTCTCCGATCAGGATCGCATCCTGCCAATGGACGATTCCTACATAGTCCCCGTGCCGCTGGCCGACGAACCGGCGACGGAGAAGTCGGCCCCGTGTCCGGACATCCCGAGCGCCGCGATGCGCGACAGCGGCGAATCGTGGCTCGTCAGCGAAGCGGCCAAGGAGCACTTCGGACGCTTCGCCGGGAAGCTCGGCGGGACGGGCCGCCCGGCGCTCTACTGCGATCTCGGCGACGGCATCGCGGCGAAGCCCGATGGGAAATCGGGCGGGCCGCCGTCGAACGAGAAGTCGAAGAAAATGGAGTCCGAAGAGAAGCGGGCGCCCGGTCTCCCGGCCGATCAGCTTTTCCCGCCGCTGGCCCAAGAGCCGGTGCCGCTGCCGGTCGCGCCGAAGCTGCGAGAACTGACCCCCGCCGAGGTCGAACGGGATGCGCCCGCGCGCGTTCAGGCCGTGCGGAATGCCATGAACTCCCGCGGCGGTTACGACGTGGGCGGCGGCAAAGCCAACGGGATCGCCCCCGGTGCGACTCCGGGCAAGCCGGGGGACAAGGAGACCAAGCAGCTCAAAGAAATCGCTCCGGCTCCGCAGGCGGCGCTCGCGCTGGAACAGCAGACCGTGCAGTGGATCGAGAGCCTCACGAAGTCGATCCAAAATCGCGCGAACGACGACAACTATAAGACGCAGGACCGCAAAGCCGAGCCGAAAAAGGATCTCGCAGAACCGAAGCCGCCGGCACCGGGCGCGCCGGGGCGCGGGCGCGATCTCGGCAAGACGGCCGAGCCGATGAAGTTTGCACAGTCCAAAACGCTGGCGTCGCTGGCGTCCGGGTTCACCAACGCCGAACTCGCGGATGCCAAACCGGGGCCGATTGTGGCCCCCGTCGCGGTCCACATCGGCCCGATGCGGGCGCGCTGGATCGCCGACGGAACCGGCGCGCAGCACCTGTTCCTCATGCGCTCGGTGAAGCTCGGCGCGCGCATCGTCTACCAGGGTGTCGTCGTCGATTGGCCGAAGCTCCAGAAGGAATTGAAGGGCGAACTCGCCGACCTTTTCCCGGCTGCGGAACTGCACCCGGCGACGGAGACCGACGAGCCGGCGCACGAGCGGACCATGACGGCACTCCCCGTGCGGCTCGATCCGAATCTCGATACGGCCCCGGTTCTCGACGGCTGGTCGCCACTGCGATCCGGCCTCGTGATCGCCTGGACCGCCGCGATTCTCGCGATCGTCGCCGTGGCCCTCGGCGGCCGGGCGATCCTGCAAATGTCCGAGCGGCGGATCCGCTTCGCCTCGGCCGTGACGCACGAACTGCGCACACCGCTGACGGCCATGCAGCTCCACCTCGACCTCCTCAACAGCGGTCTCGTCGAAGACGAAGCGAAGAAGTCCGAGTTCCTCGCGACGATCTGCTCCGAGGCTCAGAGACTGAATCAGCTCGTCGAAAACGTACTCGACTTCGCCCGCTTGGAGAAGCGCTCCGTGCGGGCCCAGGCTCAGCCGATCGCCGTCGCGGCCGTGACCGATACCGTTCGACGCACATGGGAAGAGCGGCTCGGCGGCGAAGGCTTCGAACTGATCGCGGAGTCATCGGTCGCTCCGGGAAGCGAAGTGCGGATCGACCCGCGCGTGCTGGAACAGGTTCTCGGCAACCTCATCGACAACGCCCGCAAGTACTCGAAGTCGGCGACCGACCGCCGCATCTGGCTCCGCACCGTTCCGGGTGCAGCGGGCCGCATCGCATTCGAGGTCGAAGACCGCGGACCGGGCGTTCCCGACGCGGAGCGGCGCTCGATCTTCCAGCCCTTCCGCCGCGGCAGTTCGAGCACCGACACCGGCGGTGCAGGACTCGGGCTATCGCTCGCGAAGCAGTGGGTGGAGCTGTTCGGCGGAACGCTGAGCTACCGTCCTGCGGAGGGGGGGGCCGGGGCATGCTTCCGGCTGGAATTGGCGGCGGGGTGAGTAGTTCTATTAGTCGGATGTGCCAGCGACGGTCGCGTCCGGCTAACAAAACCGAACCAATTCGTTTCGCGATCTGTCACATAATCATCGCAACGCCGGTGGCACTATCAGCTTTGCGATTCTATGATCTGCTCTACCCGAGTACAAGTTATGGCAACGATCGAGATCATCGCTAGCCCGGATATTTCAGTGCGCCGTGGGAAGTCGTGTTTCTTCAGCGGGATGACCCCGCCCGGCAACTATCGTTCTGGCCGGTAGCAATCCGAGGG
>JAYVTJ010000714.1:0-6007 GCA_043774415.1 Fimbriiglobus sp.
CTTTCGCCGCTTGAAGGCGCGAGATTTGTTTTTCCATCTCCCGGTTCGACTGCTCCTGCTTCTGAACCGTCTCATTGAGCTTTTCAACGGAGTTCTCGACTTTGCCCGCGAAATGGGCAACGACAAAACCTGTTGCGATCACCGACATCATCGCTCCCGCAGCGAATGCCCCGAGCCATTTCATCAGAGCGTAAGCAGCGTCCATTTTAGATTTGAACGCCGTGTAGTCCGAAGTCACGACTTCCAATTTCGACTTTACCGAACCGAGTTCACCGACGACCGTTTCGAGTTTCAGAGTCGTCAGGCTGAGCTGCGCTTGAGCGGTCTGAATCGCGTTGATTGCAATCGCGATCTGCGACTGAACCCCGGCCACCTGCGATTGCATCCCGTCCATGCGAGAAGCCAAAACGGCTACGGATTTCGATATGGATGCCGTATCGTCGGCCATCTCGTCGATTCGATCTTCCAAACTCTTCACAGTAGCCATCGACAAACCCTCGAACTTTATCCTAGTGCGCCGCCCAGGCGATCGACTTCAGGTCGATCCCTGCTTGGGCCATCTCGTACAGAGGCGACATCTCGCGGAGGCGACTCACTTCTTTGACGACGAGCTTCGTCACGTAGTCGATCTCCTCCTCGGTGTTGAATCGGCCGATGCCGAACCGGATCGAACTGTGGGCGAGTTCGTCGCCGACGCCAAGCGCCCGCAGGACATAGCTCGGTTCTAAGCTCGCGCTCGTACACGCCGAGCCGCTGCTCACCGCCACGTCTTTGATGCCCATCATCAGCCCTTCGCCTTCGACGTAGGCGAAGCTGATGTTCGCGCTTCCCGGCAACCGCTCGATCGGATGGCCGTTGAGGTACGTCTCCGGCAGCGCGTCCATGATCCCTTTGCGGAGCTTTTCTCGGAGGCGGAAGGTGCGGGTCACTTCGTCGTCGAATTCGACGCGGGCCAGTTCGGCGGCTTTGCCGAAGCCGACGATCAGCGGCACCGGCAGCGTTCCCGACCGCATGCCGCGCTCGTGACCGCCGCCGTCGATGATCGGTTCGAGCCGGACGCGCGGATCCTTCTTGCGGACGTACAGGCAGCCGATGCCTTTCGGCCCGTACATTTTGTGGGCGCTCAGGCTCAGCAGATCGACTCCCATGGCGATGACGTCGATGGGCACTTTCCCAGCGGCCTGCACCGCGTCGGTGTGGAACAGCACGCCCTTCTCTTTGCAGACCTTACCGATGGCAGCGATCGGCTGGACGGTTCCGATCTCGTTGTTCGCCATCATCACGCTGACGAGGATCGTCTTGTCCGTGATTGCGGCCCGCACCTGCTCGGCGCTCACCTGTCCGAATTTATCGACGGGCAGGTACGTCACGCTGTATCCGTCGCGTTCGAGCCGTTTGCTTGTGTCCAGCACGCATTTGTGCTCGGTGGCCACCGTGACGATGTGGTTGCCCTTTTTGCGGTACATCGCCGCGACGCCTTTGAGGGCGAGGTTGTTCGACTCGGTCGCGCCGCTCGTGAAGATGATCTCCTTCGCGGTCGCGCCGATGAGCTTCGCGATCTGCTCGCGCGCTTCGTCCACGGCGGTTTCGGCTTCCCAGCCGAACGGGTGGTTGCGGCTCGACGCGTTACCGTAGTGCTCCGTGAAGAACGGCAGCATCGCCTCGACGACGCGCGGGTCGGTCCGCGTCGTCGAGTTGTTATCCAGGTAAACCGGCAGCTTCAACATGGTGGCTCGCATTCCTCAAGCGGTCGATGATACGGGGTGCGGGATCGGCCGGGCGATGAAGCCCAGCGTGGTGAGGACGGGTTGACCCGTCGTGGGGGCGAAGATGTCGGCGAGCGTCACGCCCCGCAAGAGGGCCATGATCCGCCGCTGGATTTCGAGCATCGGCGTCTTGACCGGGCAGACGCTCTCGACTTCACACGTCGCTTCGCCGCCGGTGTGTTCCTTGCAGAGCGTCAACTGGAAACCGTCTTCCACGGCTTCCAGCAACTCGGCGAGGGTAATCGTGGCACTGGCGCGCTGGAGAACGTAGCCCCCCTTAACGCCGCGGGTGCTCGTCACGAAACCCTTATGACCGAGCTCCTTCAAAATGTTGGCGACGAACGCCCGACTCAGGCCGAACTTCGCCGCGATTTCACGGGCGTTGCCGCTGCCTTGCGTGTGCAGGAACGACAGGATCAGGAGCGCGTAGTCGGCCTTGCGGCTGAGCAGGGTCATCGGCGCTCCTCGGTTTGAGAAAGGAAAATTGTCACGTTCTCTTTATAGACACGAGATGGGAGCAAACCAGTGCGAATTCGATGAGACTGCTTCTCAACGCAATCCGACTGCCGTCCGCAATGCGTTTGCCCAATTGCCTTTGCGTGCGGTCATCCGCCGTGGTCCCCAGAGAATTCTCTGACTTTCTCGCGAGCATCCTCGCTCGATTTCAGAATATCATCGAGTTGCAGCGCACGGATCGCATCGAGCCAGACTTTGAACTCTTTCCCCGGCGGATAGCCCATCGCTTGTAAGTCGTCGCCGTTCAAAAGCGGGGCCGGATTCAGATGGGCCGGGTCGATCTGCCGCAGAACAGAACCGGCAAACGAAGCGCCGACCGGCCCGATACCCGAAGCCGCCGCATCGGCGAAGCTCAGGGCGACGAGATCGCGGCTCCCCTCATGCGCGAGGATCGGAAAGAGCTTGCTCCGGAGCATCTCCGGCGAGTCCGCGAGGGCCGTGCGGTACTTCGCGAGCCAGACGATCCGATCACGCTCCTCGTTCGAGAGCTTCAATCGGCGCGCGATGGCCACCATCGTCGGCGCGTTGACGCCGGCACAGAGGGCGGTGAATACCAGCGGGAACGCGGCATCGATCGGGAGTGCGAGCAGCGTGGCGCGCATCGCTTCGGACGAAGCCTTCGCTTCCGGGAGGATTTCGGACAGGAGCAACAAGTCGCGGAGCAGTTCGACGCCGCGGACGCGGTGCTCGTTCTCGAGCATCTTCCGGAGTTCCTCGGCGATGCGTTCGGCACTCACGACCCCAATCTGCGGGGCCATGGCGCGCACGGCGTCCCGTGTCGCGGGGTCGAGGGTCAGCTCGAAGCGCGCCGCCAAACGGGCCGCGCGCAGCAGCCGGAGTTTGTCTTCGGCGAAGCGCTTTGCCGGATCGCCGATGGCCCGCAGGATGCGCGATTCGAGATCGGCCCGGCCGCCGACGTAGTCGATGACGCGATTGGCGACGGGATCGAAGAAGAGGCCGTTGATGGTGAAGTCGCGCCGAGCGGCGTCTTCCTCCGGCGAACTGAAGACGACCGCATCGGGCCGCCGACCGTCGGTGTAGCTGCCGTCGGTACGGAAGGTGGCGACCTGCACCTTCAGCCATTCGCCGTTGACGCCGCGCGGCCCGAGGACTTCGACGACGCCGAAACTGGCCCCGAAGAAGTTGCACTTCCGGAAGAGGGGCTTCAAATCGTCCGGCGTGGCGGAGGTGGCGATGTCGTAATCGGCGGGTGTTCGACCGAGGAGTTCATCGCGCACGCAGCCGCCAGCGAACAGGGCTTGGTAGCCGGCACCCTGCAAGCGCTGCACGACCTCGGTGGCAAATTCGCGTTCAGTCATGGGGGCAAAAAAAGCGCCCCGGTGAGGATGGCACTCCTACCGGGGCTGGGTTCGGATCCCCTCGCGGGGTATCCGGGCGCCTTCTCAGGGAAATGGTGTCCGCGTTTACCTGTCGCCGGCCCTCAGCCTGAAACCGATTGCCTAACCGTTAGACGACCCCCAGGTGGTCGATGCACAGGCGAGCCTGGGGGGCTGGAATCGAACCAGCAATCATCGGTTGCGAGCCGGACATCGATCGGACACCCCGGCGCGGGGTTGTCAATTTTGGCGTGGACAATCTGAGCCTAGTGCGCCGCGGTGCCTCTGCCGTTGGGCTACCCCGCCGGGGTCGTGTCAATTGGCGGGGGCGGGAATCGAACCCGCACTTGACGCGGTCGCGTTGCTGAGCTTGAACCTGAGCCTAAATTCTGCACGCCTGTGCGACAGTATGATGGATGCAGTGGTGAAAAGGTTCAAGGGGAAAGAGTGCAAATGCCGTAACCCGAGTCGCGGCGATATGGCCATCACACTCCGAACACATAGCCGAAGAGTGCGGCGGCGATCTTCTGCCGTTCGACTTCCATGAGGTTGGCCTGCTCCTTCGCCAGCTTCACGCCCTCCTGCAACTTCTTGATGCGCTCGAGGAGCGAATTCTTGCGGTCGGCGGGGATGCAGCCCGAATAGAGGATCTGCGTCCACGTTCCGACGGGTACGTCCTTCGTGAAGAGTTCCGTCTGCGCCGGGTGGTCCTTGGTGGCCTCGTACTTCACGATGACCGTCGGCTCCTTGGACGTGCGCAGGCTCTCCGTCGACTTGCTGCGGAGCAGCCCGGTGTTGGCGTCGTGACCCCATTCCTCGGCCGGATCGGGCGTCGGCAGTTTGGAGATGAACGTCTCGAGATCGTTGACCTGCTTGTCGAGGAAAAGCAAGAATGTAACCGGCACCTGCGCCAGCAGGGTCTTCCCCTCCACGACCACATCGGCTTTCGCCTGTTGGTTGCCGAGGTCTTGGGTGTAGATGAGGTTCCAGAGTTCAGTCCACTTGGCGATGGCTTGGCGGATCAGGTCGTCGGCCCGCTGCTGCACGCGCTGCGATTCCGCCGGCTGCTTCTGGCCGTTGACTTCGTCCATCGGCCGGTAGGTCCGCTCCCGGCCGTTGAAAAGCTGGTCCTTCTGGATCAGCTTGTACATTTCGGTGATGGCCTTTTCCGACTCGGACTTGCGGCCCGAGACGATGGCATTGATCTGGTTGAGCTTCGGCACAACGCGGCTCCGAGGATCAAAAAAGATTCCGGCGCTCTACGGGACAGCGCGACGGCGGTGCCGGTTCGCGCAGGCTTACAACGCTACCGCCCGACGCAATCGCACAACTCCGTCCCGATCAGGATCGCATACTCCGGATCGCTCCCCGCATCGGTGCGGTTCAACTGCACCGAGCGGTTGTCGTGCAAGCGGCGGAGACCCGTGTGAAACTCGGGCACGGTCAACTCGGGGAACTCCGGCCGCAGCGCGATGAAGAGTTCCCGCAGCGAGCACTCCCCGGTCACGAGCACTTCGCGGCGCGAATCGAGGTACTCGAGCGCCGTCACGCCCCAGGGCACCACCGTCTGCAGGATGCTCGGTAGCCGTGGCGTCGCGGCATCCACCCGGCGCAGCGCGACTTCGACGCGGGTCGTCAGCTCCGCGAGTTGCGCGAGCATCTCCCCGGCCCGCGATTCGAACTCGATCTTCAGTTCATCGAGCTGGTCGCGGGTGTCGTGCATCCAACCGGGGATGCCGGCCGCCGTCGCGCCGAGGGTCGCTTTCAAATCCTGAAGCACGGCCTTCGGCGAATCGTGATCGTGCAGATACGCGATCCCCTTCGGAGTGAGCCGCACCCACTCGATGACCTGCTTCCCTTTCGATTCCGTCCGCACCGTTTCGAACAGACCGAGCTGGTTCGCCTCGTGAGCCGCTTCGGCGCAGGCCGTCGAGCGGTTGGGAAATAAGCCCGTGAACTTGCCCGAGGCGAACAGCCGATGATCGCGCGCCTCGGCCACGGCCGACTTCAGCGCGTCGAGCAGCAGCTCCGTCCGCCGCGCGGTCGGGATGGCCGCGGCGGGGTGATCCGAGTTCGGCGCTCGGAACGGCAAGACGGACGGCGGGGGCGAATCCATCGCGAGTTCCGGTGCTGCATTCGGGACTGTTGGGCGTATCGTAAGGGAAATGAGGTCGCACCGCCAAGCCCTACCGAGGACGATGCCCGTGTCCGCAGACTCCCGCCCGCGCATCCTCAGCGGCGTCCAGCCCTCCGGCAAGCTCCACTTGGGGAACTACTTCGGCGCGATCCGGCAGCACATCGCACTGCAGGATCAGGGCGAAGCCTTCTACTTCATCGCCGACTACCACGCGCTCACGACGCTGAAAGACGCCGAGGACAAGGAGGCCG
>JAYVTJ010000715.1:0-3162 GCA_043774415.1 Fimbriiglobus sp.
CGCGATCGCGGCTTGGCCACCGGCAGCGGCACGCTCATCGATGCAGAGCGCCGGCTCGTCCTCACGAACTACCACGTCGTCCAAGAGAACCCGAACGCGAAGGTCTTCTTCCCCGTGCTTCGCGACGGCCAGCCGGTTTCCGAGAAGGATTACTACATCGATCGCGCGAAGCGGCTCGCCATCCACGGCAAGGTGATCCTCTTCAACAAGAAGGTCGATCTCGCGCTGATCCAGCTCGATTCGCTCCCGGACAAAATCGCGGCCGTGCCGCTGGCGTCGGGCAGCCCCGAACCCGGCTCGGCGACGCACACCATCGGCAACGCCGGCAAGTCCGGAGCGCTCTTCGGATACGTGAAGGGGACGGTGCGGGCCGTCTACCAGAAGCAGTGGAAAGCCGAACTGGAACCGAAGAAGGTCGTCAACTTCGATGCCAAGGTCGTCGAGACCGACTCCCCCACAAACCCCGGCGACAGCGGCGGGCCGCTGCTCAACGACAAGGGCGAACTCATCGGTGTCACCCAGGGCGGCGCGATCAATGCCTCGCTCGTCAGCACGTTCATCGAAGTTTCGGAAGTGAAGAAGCTGCTCGAATCGAAGGCCGTGCGCGACATGAAAGTCGAGAAGCCGGTCGTGAAGGAGATCCGCGAGAAAGCACTGACCGCGAAGGACGACGCCAAGCTGTTCAGTGCCGACGCGGTCAAAGCGGCCGATGCTGCGCTCGCCGAACTGTTCAAGGGCAAGATCGACGTGATGATCGAAACCTACGCGACCGGCCCCGCAGATAAACAAGAGGCTCTGAAAGCCGCGAGCGCAGAAAAGCGCACGGTGCTCTTCCGCGAGTGGACGCACTACCGCATGACGAAGCAGGACGTCACCGGCTTCGGCATCCTCATCTGCTCCGATCCGACATTCCTCTACGTCGACATTTCCCCCGATGCCGTGAAACTCTTCCCGGACAAGTTCGAGCTGAAAGTGCGCGACGCGATCTTGAAGGGGCTGAAGGATAAAAAGCCGGACGAGGGGCTGAAAGCCGCGGTCCAATTGATCGTCGACAACAAGGGCAAGGGGAAGTGATGTCGAATGCGGTGCTGATCCTCTGCGACGATTTGATCTTCACGAGCAAGATCGCCGCCACGGCGCGGGCGCACGGGATCGAAGCCTCCGTGGCCCGGACGCAGGAGTCGATGCTGACGAAGCTCGCGCAGAATCCGACGGCGGGCGTCATCGTCGATCTGCACAATGCCACGCTCGATTGGACCCTCTTTTCACGGCTCGGCGAATCGCGACCGCGCTTCGTCGGCTTCGGTTCGCACGTCGATAAAGCGACCCTGGACGCCGCGCGGTCGGCCGGCTGCGACTTGGTCATGCCCCGGAGTCAGTTCGTGAAGCTCCTCGAAACCGACTTGCCGAAGTGGGTGGAAAAGTAAAATAATCACCGCAGAGGAGAAGATTTTCACCGCAGAGTAGGAAGAGAGCGCGGAGAGAAGAACTAGAAAAGTGTCATCTGCGATACCTAACTCGTTTCTCGGATCGTCTCTGCGTCCTCTTTCTTCTCCGCGGTGAAAATCTGCTTCCCATCGATCGCTCTTCATTCTCGGAACCCCCCGCGATGCGCTTCACGAAGATGCACGGCCTCGGCAACGATTACGTCTACGTCGATTGCGTGAACGGACGGATGCCGGCCGACCCCGTGAAGCTCGCCGTCGCCGTCAGCGACCGGCACTTCGGCATCGGCTCCGACGGGTTGATCCTGATCTGCAGGTCGGAAGTCGCCGATGCCCGGATGCGGATGTTCAACGCCGACGGCAGCGAATCCGAGATGTGCGGCAACGGCCTCCGCTGCGTGGCGAAATACGTCCACGATCACGGCATCGCTCCGAAGCCGAAGCTCGCCATCGAAACCGGTCGCGGAGTACTGACGGTCGAACTCGGAGTGGTAGCCGGGAAAGCCGAGCGCATCCGCGTGAATATGGGCGAACCGATTCTGCAATCGGCGAAGATCCCGACGACCCTCCCCGGCGACCCGCCGGTGAATGTGCAATTCACGGCGGGTGGAAAGAGCTTCACAGGCACCTGCATTTCGATGGGCAATCCGCATGTCGTCCTCTATCCGGACGAGTCTCACTTCACCATGGAAGGGCGCGATCCCGTCGCCGAGTTCGGGCCGCTGGTCGAAACTGCGGCGGTCTTCCCGCGTCGGATCAACGTCCACTTCGTAAAGGTGCATTCGCCCGGCGAAGTGACGATGCGCACGTGGGAGCGCGGCAGCGGGATCACCCTCGCCTGCGGCACCGGGGCCTGCGCCGTCTGCGTCGCCGGGGTGCTGACCGGCCGCACCGCGCGGAAATTGCTCGCCCACCTACCCGGTGGCGACCTCACCCTCGAATGGAGCGAGGCCGACAACTGCGTCTACATGACCGGCCCGGCTGCGGAAATCTTCTCGGGCGAGTGGCCCGACGCATGAAGATCCGCAATCCGCGACTCATCGGCGCGGCCGGCTGGCTCGGCACCCATGCCATCCGCGGCCTCATCCGCAGCCTGCGCTTCGAGTACCGCCACCTCGGCGCCGCCGGCCCGGTGATGCCGCCGCAACCCGAACCGGCTCCGCGCTGCATCTACTTACTCTGGCACGAAACGCTCCTTCTGCCACTCACGCGATTCGCCTGCCCCGAAGTTTCCACGCTCGTCAGCAAGCATGCCGACGGGCAGATCCTCGCGTCGCTCATCAAGACGCTCGGCCTCAGCGTCGTCTACGGTTCGACGAACCGCGGCGGTGTCCAAGCCATCCGCGAGATCATCCGCGATGTATCGGGCTGCCGGCACTTGGCGATCACCCCCGATGGCCCGCGCGGGCCGCGCCGCGTCATCCAATCGGGCGCGATCTACTTGGCGTCGAAGACCGGGATGAAGGTGGCCCCGCTCGGCGTCGGCTTTGCGAACCCCTGGCGGGCGCGGAGCTGGGATCGCTTCGCCGTGCCGAAGCCCTGCACGCGGGCCAAGGTGGTCTCGTCCGAGCCGTTCGCGATCCCGCCGAATCTGCGCAGTGAAGGCTTGGAAAAACATCGCATCGTGATTCAAGCCGAACTCGACCGCTTGACGCTGATCGCCGAGCACTGGGCGACCACGAACCGCTTCGACGAATCGGTGGCCCCGCCCGCGCGC
>JAYVTJ010000716.1:0-2275 GCA_043774415.1 Fimbriiglobus sp.
GAGCCAGAAGTCGCCGTCGTTCCACGCGGGCGCGCGCAGCAGTCCGGCGATGGTCGCGTTCATCTCGCGGAAGCTGTTGAAGGGCTTGTCGCTCGCCGAACCGACACTCACGAGCAGGCCGCCGGTCCAGCCGCTGTCGAACTGGTGCAAGTAGCCGAGGCCGATGCTCGCGTTCCACAAATCGCGCGGGAAGCGCCGGCCGGTTTCGGGCAGCAGCGCATCGGTGTAGACGTGCGTGTTCTTCAGGTGCGCCGTGGCGATGAGAATGTCGCCCCCTTCGGCCCAGATGGGGGCGAGCAGCGAGAGATTCTGCCGGACGATGCCGAGATCGGTGGCCTGATTCGCGACCTTTTGAGACGGAATCCAATCGGCGCTGTAGCCGGGACCGCCGGGACCGAGTCCGCCCAGACCCAAGTTTTTGAGGCCGCTGAAGGGGCTGACGACGGGCTGCGGACGGCGCTCTTCGATCCCCGGAGCCACGGGCGCGAAGACTTCGGGCGGGCGACTGTCGGGGCCGGAGCGCGGCAGATCCGACTGCGCTCCGGCGAGTCCGGGGGCTAGCAGTGCGATGGCGAACACGACGAGCGGGCGACCGATTCGAGTCATGCGGCGCTCCCACGGTGTGCGGGCCATAGCCGACGCTCGTGGAATCTTCAAGCCGGATCGACGCCGCCCGTATCCTTTCCGGATGGACTTTCCGCGCGCGCTCCGCTCCGCACTCTGGGCCGGTCTCTTCGCCGTTTCGTACGCGCAGGCGCCGCTCTACTATTCGAATCAAAACCAATATTTCCTCCACGGCCTCGCCGCGGCGGACGATGGTCCCCTGCACGACGACTGGCTCGCGAACACGGCCAGCCCGACCCCCGCATTCGACGCGCTCGTGTTCGTCACTGCGAAGTGCGGACTCGAACCGGCGTTCCACATTTACTACGCGCTGCTGCAAGGGATCTACTGGTTCAGCCTCGTCGGGATCGCGGAGTCCCTCGCGACGGGCCGGTGGACGCCGGGGCGCCGGCTCGCCTTCGCCGCGCTGCTGATGCTCGTCCACTCGGCGCTGCTGCGGTGGCTCTCGTACCGCGTGCTCGGGGCCGACTACCCCTGCTATGCGCAGGGCTGGCTCGCGGCGCAGTATGTGTTGGGTGCGGTGCTGCAGCCCTCGGCCTTCGGCGTCTTCCTCCTCGCGGCGATCCATCAATTCGTGAGGAATCGTCCGTTGCTCGCGGCGATCGGTTTGGGGATCGCGTGCATCGGGCACTCGACGTACTTGCTTCCCGCCGGCATCCTCACGCTCGGGTTCGCGGGTGTGCTGATCGCCGAAAAGCGCCGTCGCAATGCCCTGGTGATGTCGGCGCTGGCGCTGATCCTCGTGCTTCCCGGATTGATCCACGCGTATCTGACCTTCCGACCGACGACGCCCGAGACTTTCTCCGAAGCGAGCCGGATTCTGGTCGAGGTCCGCATTCCGCATCACTGCGATCCGCACCGCTGGTTCGACGCGATCGCCGCCGTGCAAATCGTCTGGATCGCGGTGTCGCTCGCGCTCGTCCGCCGGACGCGGCTCTTCGCGCCACTCGCAGTCCTCGCACTCGTCTCCGTGCTGCTCGCGCTGATTCAACTGACAACGGGCAGTCACGCGCTCGCCCTGCTCTTCCCGTGGCGAAGCTCCGTGATCCTGCTCCCGCTGGCGACGGCGATCATCCTCGCCCGCTCGGTGCTGTGTGCGGGCCGGTGGATCGAATCGATGCCGGCGAAAGCCTTTGCCATCGCCGCGGTCGCCAGCGCAGCAATCGGTGGCATCGTCATCATGGCCACCCATGCGGGATATGCGCGGAACGAGGCGGAGGTTCCGCTGCTGGAATTCGTGAAAGCGAATCGGCAGCCGGGTGACTTATACTTGCTTCCGATGTCGGTGCCCAAGCCGAGCGCGGTCCGCGGGGCGATGTCGAGCGACTTCAAACCGCTGCCGGCGCAGCGCCGCGACGGCGGCGTGATCCCGGTCGATTTTCAGCGGTTCCGCCTCGCGGCAGGGGTGCCGATCTCTGTCGATTTCAAAGCGATCCCCTACCGGGATGTCGATGTGCTCGAATGGCACCGCCGCGTGACGTGGGCCGAGAGTCTCTACGCGAACCGCGATTGGAACCGCACCGGCGCACTCTCCGAAGTGAGGGCGGCGGGCATCACCCACGTCATCGTGGCCCGCGACCGCGATGTGATCTGCGACGGCCTGCGATTGGTGTATGAGGACACGAACTACCGGGAGTATGTTGTGGGGAGG
>JAYVTJ010000717.1:0-2343 GCA_043774415.1 Fimbriiglobus sp.
GTATTCGCCGGAGATTCAACCGGGCGGCTTGGCGATCCCTTCGAGTTTGACGGGAATATTTTGCCCGATGAGACGCGCCCGATTCGCAGGATCGTAGCGCGGTTTATCGAGTTCGCCCGATTCGAGCTGCGACTGCAACTGTCCGCTGAGTTTGTCGAGGAGTCGTTTGGCGTTGTACCCCACCACTTCGCCGTGGCAGTGCAGTGTCAAAGATGACCTCTTCCCATCCGCATCGAACGTTTCGACGAAGAGATCGCCCACAAGCCCCTTTTCGACTTTGAAATAGGCTTTGCTCCCATCGTTGTTTTTCAAGTTCGGATTCCACTTCGCCGCACTTTTGACATCGCCATCCGTCGCATTCGCATAAACGGTATCTTTGGCGATTGGCCCCGTGGTGACAGAGACACGGGCCTTCGCGGTCGGATCGATCGGGAACCCCCGCTTGGCGAATGCCTCGGCGACGAGTTCGACCACTTCGGTCTGATGGACGACATCGCCCGGCCCGCCGGCTTCCACGCGGAGGGGGGTCCCGATGGGCCAGGGGTATTTTCCGAAGTCGCCCGACGCGGCGATTTCGGCCGGGGCCGGCAACTGGGTGCTGACGAGGTAACTTTTCGCGGGCGTGGGGAAGCGCGCCCTCAACGCCGCGAAATCCTCGCGATTCCCATCGTCGATCGTGTGCCAGGCTTTCCGGTTCGGCAAGTATCCCACGCAACTCGGCCGCTTCCATTTCACGCTGTAGTGGAAGGCCATCTCCCCCGTCAATGCATCGAAGATGTGACCGGACTCGAAGCGGATATAACGATCGCTCGCCCAACTCGCCAGATTGCCCAAGCCCATATTGCCGACCAGGTCGGCGGGTCGGTAGGCGTATCGGGTGATGGTGCCCAAGGAACCTTTCTCGAGATCCACGGGAATGATCTGCACCGAATTCCCGCGATTCGGCACGACGAGAAGCGCCCGGCGTCCATCGCTGTCGACGTCGATCGTGCTGCGGCCGAAGAACTCGCCGTCGAATTTGCGCCAGTCTTGATCGAACAGAATCGTGCCGGCGGAAGTGCCGTCTTTCGTGTCGACGAATTCGAATCCGCGCCTCGTCTGCGCATAGATCCACTTCCGGCCGGGCGTCAATCGCGCCCAGGACGTGAAGGGGACATCGACTTCGAATAGCATCACTTGCCTCCGTAAGTCGTATGCGCGGATCTTCGCGTTCCGAAAATGGACCAGTCGGTTCTCGTCGAGAAAATGGATCGTCCCGGGCGCTCCATCGGCCGATGACTCGACGGGGATTTTGCCGAGTACACGACCGTCACTGCAACTGAAGAGTTCGAACGAATCGTCGCTTCCCGATCCCATTTTGCCTTTCGAGATCGTCGAGAAACACTCCCCGGAAGGACTGAGGGCGAGGGTTTGATTTGCGGGGATCTCCGGCAGCGACTTCGCAATCCCCGTGCGCAGATCGAGGAGTTGCGGTTTCGTTCCGGAACGGATCAGCGCTTTTCCCGCGGAGGGATCGCTGAAATAAAATTGCGCCGCGGGATCCCCGATCGGGAAGACGGCGAGGAGATCGTCGGCTAGGGGAATGGGGTCGGCGCGGACTTTCCAGGTGGTCGCGTCGATCGTCGGGGCGGGCATTGTTTTGTAACTATGGAACGGAGGGGCAGGCGGGATCCCCGGTCGGGCTTTGGCCACGGCTTCGCTCGGCCCTCCGGCTTCCAGTTCCTTCTCGGCATTTCCCAGCCACAGCATTCCCGCAATGGCGCAAACGGCGATCGCGACAGCGGCAAATCCGGCGCAGCCACCGAAAACGAGCCACTTCCTCTTGCCCGAGAAACTCGATCGCTTCGAGGTCACGGCTGGGCGAGCATTCGCATTCGAAGGCAAAAGTTTTTTCGCCGCAGGCCGGAGCACCTTGGGCGGCGGCCGATCCGCGCGGGTCGCCGGTTTTGCGACCGGCAATACTTTCGGAGACTCGGCTTCGCTCCCGGTCGCCTTCGCCCGGCAAGCGGAGCACTCCGATGGGTCGCTCTCCGATGTGGATGATGGAGCGAGAGGAACTCCACAACTCGGGCAATGTGCGGGCGGCTGCATGCATCGATCCCACAATGAATTCATTCGAGTTGAAACTCTTCGTCCGAATGCTAACTGCCAGCCGGCGATTCGTCAACCGGTTCGCGGGTTCTCGCTCTCGCCGCGCGATTCGGTGACAAATGCCCCTTCCACTTCAAGAACGGCCGCTCGACGAGGTAGTACGAACCGAGCGCCGCGAGCACCGCGAGGGACACATTCGCCGGGAAATTCTGCCACCACTCCGCAGACGCGGAATGCTTGTGCAGGAACGGC
>JAYVTJ010000718.1:0-5986 GCA_043774415.1 Fimbriiglobus sp.
CCACACGCCGCCGCCGGTCGGCCGCACTCCCTTCCGGGGCTTCGGCACTTTCGGCGTCTGGTATCCGCGCGGATTGCTCCTCCGCTCCGCGGCCCGGCAGATCTCCACCGACATCGTGCGCGGCTGGGCGCAGGGCGTGCCGAATTTGGCCCCCGCGGCCGAGCATATTCTGGAGAGCATCCTCGGCGACAAGCGGCTCATGCCCGACGCCATCAAGCAGTTCGTCGTGTCCGAATCGGTGACGCGGTCGGAGGGCGACCCGCTCGAACGCTTGGCCCAGTGGATGAAGGATGTCGTCGCCCAGGCGGAAGCGGGGCAGAAGAAGGGCGACTCCGTGACGTGGGGCGTCGCGGCGTGGGATCAGACCCGCGACTGGCTCGGCATGGAACCGACGGGCGAGAATGACTCGTCGTTCCGGCGCGGCCGGCTCAGCAAGGCGCTCGACGCCGGAATCCGCCGCGCGGTCGAAGCGTGGGACAACGACCTCACCGAGCGCATCCGCAGCATCGAGGATCTCCCCGGCCCGCGCCTCGGCTCCGCCGAGATCGTCGTCGCCAAGCTGCTCGACACCTCCGTCGGCGCCATCGACGCGATGGAAAAGCACCTGCTGACGCTCGGCAGGAAGCGCGAGGAGATCAAGCTCTCGGTGCAGTCGTCGCTCCAGGCGTGCCAGTCCGTCGGCACCGGCTTCAGCCTCTTCGGCAACCGCGCGGCGAAGTCGGTCCGCAGCCTCGTGGACAGCATCCGCGACTTCGTCGATACCCGCGTGCTCGAAGATCTCACGTTCGCGGCCGTGCAGTTCTACCGGCGGATCTACGTCCGCTTCGACGAGATGAAGCGCGACCTCGCCACGGCGCGCGAGCGACTGGCGCAGCTCTCCGAATTCATGGAGGCGCCGATCATCCTCGCCGGCGGCTCGGGGCACAATCAGCCGAAGGGTGGCGAAGATGTCCACCAGACGACGCTGCAGAGTTCCAACACCATGCGGGTCGTGCTGCCGCACGGCGAGGATCACCTCGACCGCTCCGCCGCCGAACTGCTCGAAGCCGTCCCGCGCCAGAAGATTCTCGGTCTCGAAGAGGTGCTGAGCAAGATCGTCGTCGAACCGCGCGGCGGCCTCGTCCAGCTCTGCATCGGCACCACCGACCTCGCGCACCAGCTCGCGAACCCGCTCATCGATCAGGCGACGGCCTACTTGGCCACGCTGCTGCCGAGCGAAGATGTGACGGCCGTGGAATACTCCGCGGCCCGCGGGGACGACGCCGAGATGAAGCGGCGCGTGCTCAGCTACATCCGCGCGGCGATCCCGCTCACGGGCGGCCCCGTCGAAGAGGAGCGCGTGTTCCTGCTGCATCCGGATACGGACGCGGGCAAGGCGTACGCGAAGGTCGTGAAGGGGGTCGTCCCGGCGGCGCTGCCGGTGCCCGTCGCGGGACCGGGGACCGACCTGCTCTTCTGCCGCGAGCAGAGCGGCCTGCGTACGGCCGACCTCTACCGCATGATCGACCCCTGCTTCGACGCCTACGAAGAAGCCGCGGCCAATCCGCTCTTGAATCCGCACTCGCGCTTCGACGTGACCGAGTGGCTGCCGCTCGTCGAGTGAATCATCCGACGTGCCACCGGCCTCGACTGCACAAACGCGGTGGCATGTGACTTCCGGGGTTTACCGCACCCGCGCCGCGTCATCCCCTTGCCAACTCTTCACCCGGCCCCATAATGACCGATTCCCGGAGATCGCTCCGGGCCGAACATCGCAGAAAATACGGCCCCGCGCGGGGGTAGTGCCGCCTCCGGCACGAGAGTCGCGCGAGTGCCCGAGGTCATCACCGTGTCGCAAATCGCGTCGCTCAAAGCTTCCGTCCGCGAAGGCAAAGGCACCAATCTCGCCCGCAAGCTCCGCAAGACCGGCCGCCTCCCCGGCATCGTCTACGGCCACGGCGAGCAGCCCGTCCAGGTGTCGGTCTCCTTCAAGGAATTCGATCACGCCATCCGGGTTCTCAAAGCCCGCACCGTCGAACTCGATCTCGGCGGCAAGAAGGAAACGGTCCTGATCAAGGATCTGCAGTTCGATTACCTCAGCCAGCACATCACGCACTTCGACCTCCTCCGCGTCTCGGCGACGGACACGGTGCAAGTGCGCGTGAAGGTCGAACTCCGCGGCGCCCCCAAGACCACCGGCGGCGGCGTGCTCGATCAGCCCCTGCACGAACTGCACATCGAGTGCTTGGCCACGGCGATCCCGGACAGCATCCGCGTCGATATCGGCGCGCTGCTCCTCGGCGCTCCGATCCACGTCCGCGAACTGAAGCTGCCCGACGGCGTGACGGTGCTCGAAGCGCCCGAAGCGGTCGTCGTGCAACTGAAGCTGCCGGGCGTCGAACCGGAACCGGTCGAAGCGGCGACGGTCGAACCCGAAGTCCTGACGGCGAAGAAGCCGAAGGAAGGGGACGAAGAGTAACCCGCCATGAAGATCGTCGTCGGCCTCGGGAATCCGGGGGCCAAGTACACCGGCACCCGGCACAACGTCGGCTTCGACGCGGTCGATTATCTGGCCGGCGCACCGGGCGTCGGAGCGTTCCGCAGCGCGTTTCAAGCGCAGATCGCGGAGGCGACCGAAGCCGGCGAGAAGGTTCTGCTCGTCAAGCCCGAGACGTTCATGAACCTCAGCGGGCGGGCCGTGCGAGCGCTGCTCGACTTTTACAAGCTGACGATCGCGGACGTTTTGGTCGTCTGCGATGACTTCAACCTGCCCCTCGGCAAGCTGAGAGTCCGGGCGAGCGGGAGCCACGGCGGGCAGAACGGATTGCGGAACATCCAGGAGTGTTTGGGCACCGATGCCTACCTCCGGATGCGGATCGGCGTCGGACAACCGGGGCCGGGCGAGGCGGTCGATTTCGTGCTCAGCCGGTTCAAACCGGGCGAGCGGACGAAAGTCGAAGAGACGATCGCCGCGGCCGCGAACGGCGTGACGATCTGGATCAAGCGCGGGGCCGAAGCCTGCATGAACGTGGTCAACGGCCCGAGTGAGCCGCCGAAGAAGAAGCCGAGGCCGACCGACGACGAACTGCTGGCGATGAAGGTTAAGAAGAAAAAAGAGAAACCGAACCCGGAACCCGAACCCCGGAACCCGGAACCCGATTCTTGATGGGGCTGTTCCCCCGCCGTGGTGGGCGGGGGTCGGAGCGGAAACCTTTCTCCGCCCGAGCCAGAGCAGCCGTGCCCGCGACCCGCGGACTTTCCCGAAGAGGATGACGATGCCCGTCGAACTTTACGAGACGATGTTTCTGCTGGACTCGAACCGAATGGCGACCGAGCCGGAAGTGCTGAAGAACAACTTGCACGCCGCACTCGAGAAGCACGGCGCCGAAATCCTCGTGGCCCGGATGTGGGACGAGCGCAAGATCGCGTACAACATCCGCCGCTCGAATACGACCCACAAGAAGGGCACGTATTACATCGTCTACTACAAGATGGAATCGACGAAGCAGGAGGCGATGAACGAAGACTTCCGCCTCAGCATGACCGAGTACCTGCTCCGGCACCTGACGGCGCACATCGACTACCGCTGGGAAGAAGCGATGCTCGACGT
This sequence comes from Fimbriiglobus sp., assembly GCA_043774415.1. Taxonomy (GTDB): domain Bacteria; phylum Planctomycetota; class Planctomycetia; order Gemmatales; family Gemmataceae; genus JALHQU01. The sequence goes on from JAYVTJ010000718.1 coordinate 3,590, forward strand.
GGCCCGCAACGACCAGGCCCCCGGCTTCGCCCTCCGCGGGATGCAGGAAGAAACGTCGCCGACGGACATCAACCCGGCGCTCGTCAACGATCCCGGCGCCGACTTCGCCGGCGGCTACGCGGGCGGGCAAGTCAGCGGCCCCGTCGGCGGTGGAGGTGGTGGCGGAGCCGGTCGGCGTCCGCCGCGCCGCGAAGACGATAAGCCCGAGTGAGGCCATTTGGGATTTGGGATTGCGGATTTTGGATTTCAAATCCGAAATCTGCAATCCCAAATCCGAAATGGACCAACGGAGCTTGCACCTCCGGCGGCGAGCGGTGAAAATACTTGCGAGTGGTGGCCCAACTTTCCGACGAACGTCGATCGAACCCTACCCTGAAGCGGGCCGCCCTCGGGAGTTTCACCATGGCGACGCTGAACAAAGTGATGCTGATCGGCCGGCTGACGGACAACCCGGAACCGCCGCGCGTCCTGCCCAACAGCGGCAGCACCGTCGTGAAATTCCGGTTCGCCGTCGGCAAGAGCAAGAAGCGGCCCGACGGCACTTGGGAGAACGATCCCAACCCGCTCTACATCGACTGCGAAGCCTACAGCCGCGCCGACGATAGCCGGCCGACGAAGCTCACCGACCTCATCGTGCAGTACTGCGCCAAAGGGGCGCAGATCTACGTCGAAGGCCGGCTGCAGTACGAGACGTGGGACGACAAGAACAACCCCGGCCAGAAGCGCTCGAAGCACAAGATCGTCGTCGAGAGCATCCAGTTCCTCGACGCCAAGGGCGCCGGGGAAGGGGGAGGCGGCGGTGGCGAAGAACGCGCCGCGTACTCTCCGCCTCGAGCCGCGGCCGGCCGACCGGCGACGCAGCCACCGCCCCGCGGCGGCGGCTACTCCGACGGCCCGCCCGAGAACGGCGGCGAAGGCGAAATCCCGTTTTGATTCCTCCCGCTCACGACCCCCGATAGGTTCATTCCCATGGCGAAGACCGCGACGAAGCCCAAGAGCAAGGGCAAGGACGACAAGACCGTCCGCGCCCTGCCGGCCCCGAAGGTCCGCAGGCGCAACCAGGTGAAGAAGGGGCCCAACGGCGGCACCCTCCTCGTGCTGGTCGAAGACGTAGCTCACGTCGGCAAGGTCGGCGACCAAGTCGAAGTCAAGGCCGGCTACGCCCGGAACTACCTCATCCCCAACGGGATGGCCGTGGTGCCGACGCCGCACGACCTGAAGCTGCTCGAGAAGCACCAGATCAAAGTGACGAAGGCGAAGGAGGCCCGGCTCGCCGACCTCAAGGTGCTGGCGGAGCAGCTCTCGCGGCTCACGACGATCACGATCGAAGCCCAGGCGAACGAGGAGAACCACCTCTACGGTTCGATCGGCGCGAACGAGATCAGCAAGACGCTGAAGGGGAAGAACCTCCAGGTCGAGCCGGACATGATCAAGCTGGAATCGCCGATCAAGGAGGCGAACACCCTCACGGAAGTGCCGCTCTCCCTCGGCTACGGCATCGAGACGAAGATCCAGGTGCTCGTGGTCGCCATGGCCCAAGCGCCCGCAGCGAAGAAGTAACGCGGAAGCGATTCCGGAAGCGACAGCCCGCGCGAGCGGGCTGTTTTTATGTTGGCATCGGAAGGGCAATACGATGCGTCACTTCAAGTGGATAGACTGGAATATTCAGAAGATCGCCAACCATGCACTCTCGGTGCATGAAGTCGAGGGGGCTTTCGACAAGGTGCTCACCATCACCGAACGGAGCGACGGTTCGTTTCAAATGTTTGCTTCGACGCCAAGCGGACGAAAAATCTGGGTGATCTGGCGGTATGATACTGAAGATGAAGAAATCCCGGATGCGTTCGGCGATGCTTTGCCGGCAGCGATCTTCGTCATCACGGCCTATTGAGGAAATCCCATGACTACTGGCGAAGTCGACACCCGGAGCAAACTGCGGCGCGAACTCGACGAGGCCGCAGCTTCGGAACCGATGCTCGAAGCCCCGAGGCTCTCCCCGGACGCGATACTCCGACCCATCGAAGCGTTGTTGCGTTCATCGAAACGTCCGTCTGCTGTACCCGGGATCGTCGAGAACGGGGTGGTCCGGCCGCTCGATCCAAACGTCAAGCTCATCGAACGGGCTCAAGTGCTGATCGTCTCCTCTTGATTTCAGAATGGCCGTCCGCTGCTTATGATCGATTACATTTGCTTGACTCTTATCGCCGAGGTCGGCGAGTCCGAAGCCGCCTTCCGGAGTCGCCTCACGGCGCTCTGGTCGGCGATGCTCAAAACCCTTCCGGCCGAGTACGAGCGCATCTACTCCGAAGCGACCGCCTTCGACCGCGAAGGCGGCACACTTGCGCGCCGCTACATGATCGACCCCGCGGTCCTCGGTTCCCTTTTGCTGCTTCTCGC
>JAYVTJ010000719.1:0-16934 GCA_043774415.1 Fimbriiglobus sp.
ATAGCGGCGGAGGTCGCCGTCCACCGAGGCCCACGGTCGGAGCATCGGCAGCAGTTTGATGAGTTCCCAACTGAGCAGGTCTTTCCAGCCATTAAAAGGGCTTTCGAGCACCGGCCGAAAGCTCTCGAGCTTCGCGCGGTTGTCGAGGATGAAGCGCTTCACATTTGCACCGTCGGCCGGGTTCAGCTTCGCCACCTCCGCGGCCATGCGGCCGAGGTCGGGGGTGCAGTCGAGCCGGCCGCCGTCTTGTCCGAAAAGCACGCGATACTGCGGGTCGAGCCGCACCATCGGGATTTCGTCGTGGAGGTTGCGGCCGATCGCGCGGAAAATCCCTTCGAGCACGCGCGGATAAAGGAAGAAAGTCGGGCCGAGATCGAAGCGGAACCCCTGCTCCTCGATGGCCGAGCAGCGGCCGCCGACGCGCGGCATGCGCTCGATGATCTTGACGCGCACACCCGCTTGTCGGAGCAGGAGCGCGGCGGCGAGACCGCCCGGCCCGGCCCCGACGATGAGGACCGATTCCGGCTTGCGCTTCGGCGCGGCGCGGGTCGGGATTGCGGCGCGGATCATCGTTGACATACTCGATCCTGAGGCGGGAACCGTCGGGCGCGTTCCGCTATTGGTAGATCGTACGACGCCGGGAAGTAAAGTATCGCAACCGAATCCGGAGAGGTTTTGCCATGCCCCTCACGCCCGACGAGATCCGTGAAGCCCTCGAAGGCGTCCCGCGCGTGCCGCTCGCGCACCTGCCGACGCCCTTCGATGAAGTCCCCGCGTTCGCGGACGCGCTCGGCGGGCGGGTGCGCATCTTCATCAAGCGCGACGATTGCACGGGCCTGCTGCTCGGTGGCAACAAAGCGCGCCACAGTGAATTCCTGATGGGCGACGCCCTCGAACGCGATTGCGACCGGGTGGTGTGGGGCGCCCGGGTGCAGTCGAATAACTGCCGGCAGACTGCCGCGGCATGCGCGAAGCTCGGCTTGCCATGCCACCTCTACTTGAGCCGGGCCGGGGCTTCGACCGAGCCGCAGGGCAATCTGCTCCTCGATTATCTGGTCGGGGCCCACGTCGAATTCACCGATGCGCAGATTGGGCCCGAACTCGACGCCCTCCTCGAATCGAAAGCCGAGGGCTTCCGCGCGGCCGGGTTCAATCCGTACGTCTGGGATCGCAAGCGCGTGGTGCCGCGAGCGGCGCTGAGCTACGTCGATTGCATGGCGGAGATCGCCGAGGATCTGGAGAACGAAGAGGTGGAAGCCGCGGCATTGTACGTCTCGAGTGCGGGAGGAACCGGAGCCGGGGTCGCCCTCGGGGCGCACTTGCTCGGGATGGCTGCCACGGTGCGATTGATCTGCCCGATGACGTGGCCGTGGAATATCCCCGGAGCCCTGGCCGCCGATGCGAACGCCGCCGCGGAGTTGCTGGGGATTCCCGAGCGATTGACCCCGTCGATGATCGACGCCGATGAATCGCACATCGCGCCGGGGTATGGAATCCCTTCGACTGCGGGGCAGGAGGCGCTCCACCTGCTCGCGCGGACGGAGGCGATCCTGCTCGACCCGGTCTACTCGGCGAAGGCGATGGCCGCGCTCTGCGCCGATGTGCGGGCCGGGAGATATCCTTCGGGGAGTTCCGTCGTCTTCATCCACACCGGGGGCGTACCGGCCATTTTCGCGGACGCGCCCGGAGTGCTGGGTCGCGGCTAATGCCGTACGACGGCCTGGTAGCTGGCCCGGCTCTCGATCCGCTCCGGCGCGAAGCGTTCGTGCAGCGCCCGCGCGACCCCCGGACACATGTGCCAGCCGTAGTCGTCGAGCACGATAATGCCCCCGGGAACCATCCGCGGCGAGAAGTAGTCCAGCGCCGCCGCCGTGGTCTGGCCCGTGTCACCGTCGAGGTGGACGAACCGGAAGCGCGAGTCATCGGCGGGGGCCGTATCGGGGAAGATGCCGATGTGAAAGACCGCGTTCGGATTGTCGAGGTAATCGCGCACGTCTTCGGCGTCGCTGGGGAAATCGCCGGCCCGGTGGCCGCCGGGTTCGGCATCGTCGAAAGGGATTCCGGTGAACGTGTCGAACAGGTGCAGTTTCGCGCCGGGCGCGTGATGGCCGATGAGCTTCGCGGTCCCGCCGCGGTAGACGCCGAGTTCCGCGACATCCCCGGCGAGAGAATTCGTCGCGAGGACGCAATCGCGGATTACGGCCCGCCGATCTTCGGACACCAGCGTGCGCTCGCCGACCGCCGCATCGATCGACTTCGCGGGTGCGCCCACGACCGCTTCCGCTCCGATGGAGAGCAGCGCGGGGCACGAATACGAGCACTCGTCGCGGAAGCCGCGATCGCGCTGCCAGCCGCAGCCCAAGCAGGCCCATCCGTCCGGGGTGATGCCGCGGATACTCGGAGCGTCCGCGAAGACGAACGACGCCGGCAGGTGCGTGATGAAGATCCTCGACGGCGTGCCGAGCAGGCCCGCGATGTGGGCCATGCCGGAATCGTTTCCGAAAAACGAGTCGGCGTGGCCGATGGCGGACAGCATCCAGACGGCGGGCATCCCCCACCAGAACGCCACCGGGGCGCGACCGAACGCATCCCGCAGCCGCGTTTCGTCACCGGGCCCCCCGCAGGCGATCACGCGCTTGCCGGAATCGGCGAGCCGCACCGCGAGTTCCGTCCAGCGATCCTGCGGCCATTCCCGGGCGCCGTGCGAGGAGAACGGCGAGAGCAGCACGTAGCCCCGCTCGAGGACGGGCGCGGGCTTGGCCACGATTTTCGGCCGGCTCGGGGCGAACTTCGGAAGCCCGAGATCGCGCGCGATGTTGTCGGCGTACCACTGCGTCCGCGACTCGCTCATCCGGAGGGCGGCCGAGCGGAGCTGATCCTCGTAGTAGCGGTTGGCGTCCACGCCGATTTCGGCGAAGTCCACGAGAGTCAAATTCGGATGCGCAACTCCCGCCAGCCACTCCCGGTGCCGGGTGTAGTGAGTGACCGCGTACCCGGCATCGGCGAGCCCGCAGGCGGTGTACAGTCCACTGACGGCATCGCCGATGCCGCCGGCCGACAGGTGGAATTCGACGACTTTTCCGGGATCGTAATCCGCGCAGGTCGAACAGGCCCGCACCGCCGGGGAGACGGGTCGCCGGGTCGCCCGCTCCCACTTGTCGCAGTCGCGGACGTGGCGGAATTCCCCGGCCTCCGGCGAACAGCCCGCGCAGAATTCGACGACCGCCCCTTCGTATCGGCACGGGAGCGACCGCGCCGACGAGGGCAGAATCGGCCCCGGCAGGCGGTGCTGCATCCAGCAGATCCAGCACTGATCCGGGGTGAACGGTTCGGAGGGGCGCACGGGATTGCCGTGCGGTTCGCAGATGAAAGGGTTCATTCGGCGATCGTAGCCGTGATGATTCCGCAGCCGGCCACTTTGGAACCGGACGCTCCCGCGAGATCGATCGCGGTGTACGGCGACGCGGAGAGCTTCTGACCGCTCACCGGTGCATCGGCGGGCGGCGTCGCGATCGACCAATGCGCGTCGTCGCATGAGTATTCGAGGACGCAGCCCGTCGTAAACCGGAGGCGGAGGGTGATGCCGCAGGTGAGCGGCATCGCTCCCTGCCAGTAGGTCGAACCGTCCCACGCGAGCGGCATCGTCCCGTTGCCGCTGAGTACGGCCCGGAGAATGGTCGCCAGCGGACGGCCGACTTTGGTGACCATCCCGCCGAGAATGCTCCCGGTTGTCGAGCCGGAACCCGACGGGGATCCGACTCCGCCGCAGGGGATGCCGGCGTTCCCCGGGTAGCCGAAGAAGGCGACCGACCCGCCGTAGACGAAGTTCGCCGCTCCGCAGGGCCGGTGCCAGACCAAGAGGTAGTTCCGCAGGCCGCTCGCCGAACTCATGGCACCGGGGATGAGGTTGGCATCGGTCCAACGCCACCTCAGGGAATTCGAAGTCGTCCCCGCAACTGCCGCTCCGTCGAGCATGGGCGCACCGGTCGGCAGTGTGGGCGACACAACCGCCCAAACTTCCGAGTAGCCCTCCGGCACATCCACGGAGGCGCAGATGCGGCCTGGATTCGGGATGACCCAGATCGGCTCATCGGTGTTCGGCTTCCCCGGCGTGATGCTGCGGAGACCGTCGGTGCCGAACGCGGGGCGATGCGGTTGCCCCGAAAATGTCTGCGTACCCCCAACCGAGAGGTAGAGGTTCTCGATGCGGACATTTTCGATGGTGACGGTGTTGGACATTCACTCGCTCTGGGGTTTGGGGATTCTCAGGCGCAGAGAGTGGAACGTAGCGGAGGTCGCATCGACAAAAAGGCCGAACCGACCGCGGTCGACCGAGCCGTTTTGAATTGTGGCGCGGCCGAAGAGGCTTTCGGAGAGTGGCAGACCGCCCCACGAAGCACCGACGAGAATTCCGCGTTCGACTCTCAGGGCGAACGTGTGGGCCGAAGCGCTCGGATACGGAACCTGCGCTCCGGCGACCCGGTTGAAGTAGTGCTGTCTCGGATTCGTCACGCCCATCCAACTGAGCGAAATCGTGGCCCGCTCGTGACCCGCATCGCGCAAGAATTTCTCGAAGTGGACGGTGCGGGCGAGGAGGGGATCGGCCGCGGAATCCGCGAGGTAAAAGAATCCGAAGCTACCGCTCCAGGGATTCTGGAAAACGGTCCCTTCCAGTTCGAAGTTTCCATCTTCCGTATCCCCGAGACGCAGCATCGCCATGTCGGCGCTGCTTACGAACAGCTCCTTCTTGACGGGATCGTAGGTCCGGACCGACTTCTTGTCGTCCTTCGGCCAAACGAGCGGAGTCGGCTCGCGGTCGAGGAGATCGTACCAAACTCCCGGGACGCGTTTCGCGGCGGCCACGACCGATTCGTCCGGGGCCGGCGCGGTCGATTCCGCCGGCGAACCGCTCGGGAAGAATTGCAGCGGGAGTGCGATCGCGGCGAGAATCACCGCTGCGCCTGCACCGGCGGCGAACCAGAGACGCTTCGGCCGGCGGCGGTGCGGCACGTCGCTGGACGAGATCGGCCGCGTCTGCGTTTCCCCCGCTTGCGCGCCGACGATCCGCGTCCCCCGGGCGATGAGGGCTTTCAAGTCTGCTCCCTTCGCGAATTTCTCCATCTCCTGCGCCAGCGAGGCCGGCGTGGCGTAGCGCTTCGCCGGATCTTTCGCGAGCAGACGTTCCAGGATGGCGCCGACCGGCTTGGGCACCTCGGGGCAGAGGGTCGAGACCGGCGCCGGCGTGTCCCGCAGGTGAGCCGCCATCTTCTTCGTCTTGGTGGAGCACTCCTCGGTGCCGAACGGAGGCCGGCCCGCCAGCAGTGTGTAGAACGTGCAACCGAGGCTGTAGAGGTCGGACCGGATGTCCGCGTCGGACATCGAATCCCACTGCTCCGGGGCCATGTAATCGGGCGTCCCCATGACGTGGCCGGCCCAGGAAAGATCGCTCGCTCCCGGCTCCGGCACCGTCAGGCGGGCCAAGCCGAGGTCGAGGATTTTGAGTCGGCCCTCGCTCGAGAGCAGGAGATTCGACGGCTTGATGTCGCGGTGGACGAGGTCGCGCTCGTGGGCCGACTGGAGGCCCTCGGCCGCTTGGCGGATCAGTTCGCAGGCGTCGGCCACCGGGAACGGCCCGCAGGCTTTGAGCAGGCGGGCGAGGTCGAGGCCGTCGATCAGTTCCATCGCCAAGTAGTGGATCCCGCCGACTTCGCCCGCGTCTGTGGCGCGGACGATATTCTCGTGGTCGAGCCGGCCGACGGCTTCCATTTCGCGGTGGAACCGCGCCACGGCATTCGCATCGCCCGTCCGCGATGGCGGCAGCACCTTCACGGCGAACTGCTTTTTCAGACGGAGGTGGATCGCGCGGTAGACCGAGCCCATCCCGCCCTGGCCGATCTTCTCGACGAGTCGGTACTGTCCGAGGTCGAACGACGGGGACGCGACCGCTTCGGATTGTGGTGGGCCCGCATAAGTGAAGGTGAAAAGCAGATCATTGAAGAGGTGCGAGGCATCGTCCCGGAGCGGATCGCCGGGCCGGTAGATCGCCGTGGCCGCACGCTGATCTCGCGTCGGCCCTTCGGATCGGGAAACCGGTCTTTTTCCGGCGGGATCGGTGTGGTGCTGCGCCTGTCCATCTGGAGTCGATTCCGCTTCGGTTCGCTCGGGATCGACTCGGGGGAGGTGAGATTGCCGAGTTCCGCTGTCGGATTGTTGGACGCTCATCGCGATGAACCTCCCCGACCGCAAGGCCGATGTCCGAATTGTGTACAATCCTAAGCGGCGCGCGGCGGAAAGGCTACAGCGGGCGCGAAGGAATCGCAATTATCGGCTCGAATCCAAAAAGGCGAACACGATGCGGATCACCTCGTAGCCCACCTCTTCGTTCAGTGCGAGGTAGGCCGGCTTCAGGCGGGCCGTGCCGTGCTCTTCGGCGACGGCCGCGATCCGCACTTGCAATTCCTCGGTTACCCAATGCGCGATCGACTTTGGCTTCTCCATCCGGATGAAATCCGCGAGGTGGTCGGCGACGGTCGATCGCGCGAGCTTCGTCTGCGCGATCACGGCGTCGAGTGCGATGCCCTTGCGGAAAAGTTCGAACGAATGCAGCTTCGCGACCGAGAGTTTGCCCGAAGGCGGCGGCGGGGGGGGCAGGTCGCGCGGCGGTGGCAAATCCGTCGCGAGAGAATGCTCGTGCGCATGCAAGCGGACCAGTGTGAGGAATGCTTCGCCGAAGTCGCGGAGTTTCACATCGCCGATGCCCGAGACCATCCGCATCCGCTCGGGGGTCGTCGGCCGGCACCGTGCGAGTTCCGCGAGGACGGTGTCGGCGAAGATCTGATACGGTGGAACGTTCAAACGCTGGGCGTGCTCCCGCCGCAGTTGCCGGAGCGCTTCGAACAGCACCGCATCGCTCCCATCCGGAAGTGTTCCTTTCTCGGATGCCGGTTCGCCGCCGTGGCGGGTTTGGATGAGCCGGACCGCGAGTTGCCCCTTCATCACGGCCCACGAATCGGCGTTGAGCTTGAGGATCGGATACTCGCCCTCCGTCTGGACGAGGGCATTTTGGCCGACCAACTGGAAGATGCAATCGCGGATCTCGGGCTTCGCCATCGACTGGAGCAACCCGTAGGTGCTGAGCTTGTCGTGGCCGCGCGATCGGACGCCGGCGGTATCGGCGCCGCGAAGAACGTCGATGACGTGATTCGCACCGAAGCTCTCGCCGACGCGCGCCACGCACGACAGGATCTTCTGCGCGACGACGAGCGCGTCCGGAACGTCCTGCGTATCGCCGAGGCAGATGTCGCACGCCGAGCAGTTCGGCGTTTCGTACGGCTGATCGAAGTGCTGGACGAGCGCTTTGTGCCGGCAGATGGCCCCGCTGGCGTACCGCACCATCTGATCGAGCTGATTTCGCGTCGCCGCGATGAACTCCGGCCCCGCGTTCGCTTCGACGGCCGACTTCTCCATGATCCGGCGGAGGGCCATCACATCTGCGAACGAGAAGAGCAACAGGCACTCGCTCGGCAGGCCGTCGCGGCCGGCGCGGCCCGTCTCCTGCTGGTAATGCTCGATGGTCTTCGGCACGCACGCGTGGATGACAAAGCGCACGTTCGAGCGGTCGATCCCCATGCCGAAGGCGATGGTCGCGACGACGATGTCGGCCTCTTCCGACGCGAAGGCGTCGTGGCTCTGCCGCCGCGCTTCGGCGGTCATCCCTGCGTGGTAGGGCACGGCTTTGTACTTCGCGCGTTTGAGAACCTCCGAGATCGAATCGACATCGGCCCGGCGGAGACAGTAGACGATCCCCGCTTCGCCCTTGCGCCGGTCGAGCACTTCTCGGATTTGCGCGACCACATCGGCTTGGGGCAGGACGCGGTACGTGAGGTTGGGCCGGTCGAAGCCGCCGACGAGCACTTCGGGGTCTTGGAGGTTCAGCTCCGCGATGATGTCGCGGCGGACCTGCTCCGTCGCGGTGGCGGTGTACGCGTGGATCGAAGCGCCGGGGAAGTAGGTGCGGAGCTGCGAGAGCATCCGATATTCGGGCCTGAAATCGTGGCCCCAGTGCGAAATGCAGTGCGCTTCGTCGATGGCCACGGCGTTCGCGCCCGCGTCGCGCAGGAGCTGGAATGTCCCCGTATTCACGAGCCGTTCGGGGGACACGAACACGAGCTTCACTTCGCCGCTGCGGATGGCCGCCTGCGCCGCGTTCGACTCGGCGGCCGTGAGGGTGCTGTCCAAGCGGAGGGCGCGAACGCCGTTGCGCGCCAGTCCATCGACTTGATCCTTCATCAGCGCGATCAGCGGCGAGACGACGACGGTGAGACCGGGGCGGACGAGCGCGGGGGCTTGGTAGCAGAGCGACTTCCCGCCGCCCGTCGGCATGACGACGAGCGAATCGCGACCCGCGAGCACGGCGCGGATCGCCTCGGTCTGCAGCGGGCGCAGTTTGCGGAAGCCCCAGTTCCGGGCGATGGTCGCGAGGAGGTCCGGGGGCAGGGCGGGAGCCATCGGGCGAATCTCGCAAAAGGTCTGTCGGCCGGTCGGTGTTGATGATAGCTTCTGGAGCATCGGCCCGGTGCGAAAAGGGGAATGGATGGAGATTTGGGAAATCGCCGTCGGCATCGTGGGCGGCATCGCGCTGCTCGTGATCGTATTGCTGATCTACGCCTCCACGCGCCCGAACACGTTCGAAGTGAAGCGGTCGCTCGAGATCGCGGCGTCCGCGGAGAAGCTTTTCCCGCTGATCGACCACTTCACGATGTGGCCGCAGTGGTCGCCCTACGAAAAGCTCGACGCCGCGATGAAGAAGCAATATCCCGGAGCGGCCCACGGGCCGGGTGCGATCTACGAGTGGGAGGGGAACGGCAAGGCCGGCAAGGGGAAGATGGAGATCACCTCGACGACGCCGCCGACGCGGATGGAGATGGCCCTCCATTTCGACAAGCCGATGCGGTGCGACAACACCGTCGTCTTCACGCTCGTGCCGAGGGGGGACTCGACGGTCGTGACCTGGGCGATGCACGGCAAGCAGATGTTCGTCATGAAGGTCATGGGCGTCTTCGTGAACATGGATCGGATGATCGGCAGGGATTTCGAAGTGGGGCTGGCGAATTTGAAAGCTCTTGCGGAGAAAGGTTGAAGGAGAGCGTGATGGCGTGTGCCACCGGATTTTGTCACCCGGGATTGTTCCAACCGAGTGTGTGACACCCCCTGTGGAAGCATTTGGACGAATTGGACGAATTGGACGAATCGACACCGGGGTAACAATCCGGTCCTTTGTTCCGGCGCCGCAATGACTTGCGACGAGCGAAGGTGGCGAAGCCAAGTGCGGAAAGAAAAGGTAGCTGGAACAGTATAGTCGAATGCCAAAATCGCATCGGCGTGCATCCGCCTAGACGACCGGGCAATTCGGGGGTAATAGTGCGTCTCGGTGGACGTGGAAAGCTCGGGACCGCGGGTGGAAGGACGTGCAATGGCCGACGCTACGGAAGAGATCCCGATCCCGAGTTCGGACGCCCCGGTCGAAATCCGCACTCTCCGCCCCTCCGATTCCGAAGCCTTCGCGCAGTTCGCCGTCGCTGCGGGTGTCGATCCTTCGACCGCCGATCAGTTCCCCGCGCATCCGCTCAACCGCGAATTCGCCCGCGAATTGTTCGCTCGTCCGGACGCGGATCTCGATCGTTTCTTCGCGGTGTTCGTCGGCTCGCGCATCGTCGCCTCCGCGGAGATTCCGCGGCTCTCGCTCTGCGTACACCCGGAATTGCAAGGCGCGGGCATCGGGCAGCACCTGCTCCGGCACGTCTCAGTCGAGTGCCGGCGTGCGGATAGCGGGCCGCTCACCGTTTCGGTTCCTCGGGGCAATTCCCGCGCGCTGCATGTCTATCGCAAGTTCGGGTTCGACTTCGTCTCCTCGGGCGGCCATGAGATCGCCGGGACGTTGGATCCCGCTTTCGCACCGGCTCCGAAGGCAACGCCGCTGAATTTGGCTCGTATCGGGGAATGGCACGCGGGACGCGAGCGCCCGTTCCGACTGGGAATCTGGTGCGCGTACGGCGAAACGCTGCTGCCGCATTCCGGGATCGGCCTATTCACCTACGAGCTGATCGACGCGCTGCTCGCGACGCGGCCCGACGTACAGCTCTGTGTGGCGGTGCGGGCCGGGGACGACTGGAAAGTGCAGCGGTATAGCGATGCCTTTCCCGGACGCTTCGAAGTGCTCTCGAACACCCTGCCCGATGTGATGCGCGCCGAGGAGGCCCGGATCCGCGCCCTGTCCCTGACGGGCCGCTACGCCCGTTGGATGGAAACTCCGGCGCGGAGACTCGGGACGCTGAACCGCCCGTTCATCGGGATGGGGCGCCGGTGGATCGGCGGGATCCGACGGATCGGCCGCGCGATCCTCCGGACGAGGAAGTGGCATTTGATCCCGGCCCTGCTCCTCGCGGTCGCGCTTTTGCCCTTCGCCGCGCTCGCGGCGCTGATCAAGAGGCTGATCGCGCGGGCCGGAAAGCCGATACTCGGCCTGCATGCCGCGTCGATCGCCCGCGCCACCGATCCGATCCGATACCCGGTCGACGATCTGCAACCGATGGACTATCTCCTGCAGGTGTCCACTCCGTACGAGAAAATCCGGAAGGCCGGATGCGACGCGTGGGTTTACCCATTCCTGGGGGTGCCCTTTCCGCTGGACGATCACGCGTCGATCTACTTCATCCACGATTTGGTCACGTCCCGCTTCCCGGAAACCGTCCGGTTGAGCGACGTGCTCGATTCCGAAAATCTCGTCCGGCACCGGATCCGGGAAGCGACCCGCATCGCGTGCATGTCGGACTATATCCGGCAGAACGACCTGATCGGAATGCTGGGGCTGCAGCCCGGCCGCATCCGGATGGTCCTGCCCGCCATCCCGACGGTCGCGCTGTCGGAAGGGATCGACCGCGGCGGTCCCGAGTCCCGCTCCCCGTTCGGATCACCCTACTTCTTCTATCCGGCCGGACTGCGGGCGTACAAGAACCACACGATCCTCATCGACGCCGTCGCACTCCTCGCCGAGGAGTCCATCCGCGTCGAACTCGCCTTCACCGGGGGGAACGAATCCCAGCACCTGGAACCGCTGCGGAACCGCGCCGCCGCGAAGGGGGTGTCGGATCGGATTCACTTTCTCGGCAACGTTTCCCGGAACCGCCTGACCGAACTCTACCTCGGAGCCGCCGGGACGATCGTGCCGTCGCTCTACGAACAGGGTTCGTTCCCGATCTACGAATCGATCGGACTCGGGACCCCGGTCGCCTGTTCGAACATCCCGCCGCTGCGGGAGCAGTGCGCGGGATTCGGCGCGGCCATGCTCCACTTCGATCCGCTGGACGCCGGTGCGGTCCGCGATGCGATGAAGGAACTCCTCGCCCACCGCGCGGAATACGCCGAGGCGCAGCGGGCCGCCGCGAAACGCTGCTGGACGCGGACGTGGTCGAGCGTGGCCGAGCAGTGGCTGGCCGTGTTCCGCCAGGCCGCGCATTCGTTCCGCCATCCCGCCGCGCCGCCGCGCAATCGCGATCCCGAGGGGCCGTTCCGGATCGGCGTTTGGCTCGATGTGGACGGCCAGACGCTCGAGCCGACGGAGGGGATCGGCGTTTTCACCTACTCGTGGCTGCGCGGCCTCATGAAGCTGGACGAGCCGATCGAGCTGACCCTCCTCGTGCACCCCGGCAAGACCCGCGTCATCGAATCGCTGCTGGCGGATTTCCCGGGTCGCATCCGGGTCGCCCCCGGTCCGCACCAGCGGCTCGCCGATACCGCGCGGATCGCGCAGCAGCAGGACTGCCACATCTGGCTCCTGCCGTTCGCCGGCCTCGGCCTCAAGCTCGATGTGCCGTACGCCGTCATGCTGCACGACGTGGTCACGAAGCATTATCCGGGTGGATTCGACCCGGACTGGGTGGCCCGGTACGAGGCCGCCATCGCGATGTCGGTCCGCGATGCGGAACTCGTCGTCTGCGAGTCGGACATCATCGCTTCGATCGATGCCCGTCAACTCCTCGGAGTCCCCGAATCCAAGCTGCGGGTGGTTTACGCCGCCACGCCGGACCTCGAAGCGACGAGCGACGGCGCTCCGCCCTCCGAGCGAATCGCCCGACTCACGCGCCCCTTCCTCTTCTACCCGGCGGCCGTTCGGCCCTACAAGAATCACCGCATGCTGCTGCATGCACTGCGCGTGCTCAAGGAGGACTTCGGCGATACGACATTCGATGTCGTGTTCACCGGCCCCAACGTGACCGAACTGCCCGAAGATCTCAAACTCATCCTGGATCACGGGAACCTCTGGTCGCAGGTCCACTTCCTGGGGCGGGTCAACCGGGAATCGATCTACGAGCTGTACCGCAAAGCCCACGCCCTCGTCTTCCCGACGCTCTTCGAAGGGTGCGGCCTGCCGATTTTCGAAGCGCTCAAGCTGGACTGCCCCATCGCCTGCTCGGACATCCCGATCCTGCGCGAGCAGTTCGATGCGCTGGGCGATTCCCTCGTCTATTTCGATCCGCTGATGCCGATCTCGATCGCGCGGGCGATTCTGAAACTCCGCGATCACCGCGGTGCGATCCTGGCGGCGCAGCGGGCCGCTGCGCCGCGCTTCCAAGCCCGCGACTGGACTCACGTCGCCGCGGAATGGCTCGCACTGATGAAAGAGAACACGTTCGGAAAGGCCGCCGCGTCCGACGATCCGCGACTCGGCATGAGTCGCGGCGGAACTCACCCGCCGACGGCGAGTGTGAAAAGCAATTGTCCGTTCGAGTCGCCCGCCGTGGTGTAGCCCAACCGCTCGTAGAGAGCCTTCGCACGGAGGTTGTGCGCGTAGACCTTCAAGCGGATCGTCTTCGCCCCGCGTGCGGCCGCCACCGAGTGCAGGTACTGCATGAAGGCCGCGCCGAGGCCGGTGCCCCGGGCCGAGGGATGCACCGCGATGCCGAGACTCGGGATCGCGTATCCTTCGTCCCAGCCGCGCAGCATGCCGTAGGCGCGGACGTCGCCGTCCACCGCGGCCGCGAGGTAGAGGTCCTTTCCTGAAAAGCTGCAAACGCGCTCGGCTTCTTCATCGGTGAAAGGGTGCGGGTGGAAGAGTGCACTCGCGGGATCGGCGGCGAGCGATCGGAAGAAGGCCCGCAAACCGGCGAGCAGCTCGGGCCCGAGGCGTCGGAATTCGAGGGCGGTGTTCTCCATCACGCCACGCGCCCGACGCGCTGCCGGCCGCGCTGCCGCTGGAACTCGGCGATCCCGCCGACGACGCGATCCTGATCGGCTTCGGTGAGCAAATTGTACGTCGGCAGCATGATCCCGGTTTCCGACAGGCGATCCGTGACCGGGAGGAACTCGTTCCGCCTCCGCGATTCTTCGCGGAACGGGGGGAGCGTGTGCAGCGAGATGAACATCGGCCGGGTTTCGATGTTCTTCTCGGCGAGCGACGCCATGAGGTCGTCGCGCGTCCCGCCGAACTCGTCCGCGTGGATGGTGCAACTGTACATCCACGGCGAGATCTCGGCCCACGGCGCGACCGGCTGGAGCCGGACTCCGGGGATCGAGCCGAGCATGCGGTTGTAGCGTTCGCACAGGGTGCGGCGCTGGGCCAAGATCGACTCTTTGCGTTCCATCTGGGCGCAGAGGATGGCGCAGGCGAGGTTCGTGAGCCGGAAGTTGTAGCCCGTGATCGGGAAGTAATAGCGCCGGTTCGGGTCCATCCCCTGGCCCCGGAGCGCCCGCAGTCGGGTCGCCAAGCGGTCGTCCGAAAGCGTGATCGCCCCGCCTTCGCCCGATGTGATCACCTTGTTCCCGAAGAACGAGAACGTCGCGGCGTGCGACAGTCCGCCGACCGGTTGCCCCTTGTACTTGGCGCCGAGCGCTTCCGCGGCATCTTCGAGCACCCACAAGCCGTGGACGTCGGCGACTTGGTTGATGCGGTCCATGTCGGCCGGGTGGCCGAGGAGGTGGACGGGGATGATGCCGCGGGTGCGGCGGGTGATCGCGGCTTCGAGTTTGTCCGGGTCGATGCACCACGTCTCGGGATCGACATCGACGAAGATCGGTTCGGCGCCGACGTAGCGCACCGCGTTGGCCGTGGCGACGTAGGTGAGCGACGGGACGAGCACTTCGTCGCCGGGGCGAACGTCCAACCCGAGGAGGGCGAGGTGGAGGGCGACGGTGCCGTTGCAGACTGCGAGCGACGTTTTCGTGCCGCTGTACTCGGCGAACTCGCGCTCGAAGCGGTTGATGTACGCCCCCGTCGAAGAGATCCACGTGCTGCGGATCGCATCGACGACGTAGGCTTCTTCGTTGCCGCTCAAATCGACGGACGCCACGGGAATGCGAGTCGTCATGCGATCTCCCCATCGAAAAAGGTGCGACTCCGCGCACTCCAGATTATGTAGCCGAAGCTCGGATGAGGGTAAAGGCCGTTACAGAAGGGGGGTGCGGGAAGGGAGTCTGGCTTGGGACGGTGGAACCGGCGTCCCGCCGGCTTTTTGAAGCTCGTACCGGCGAGACGCCGAGTCCACCTACAGAATGGGAGTGGCATTGAGCTTTTGGCGATACCCGCCCGTAGAGCGAGGTGGAGCGAGACAGATACCCGTTTCAGTTGCGTCCGCGTGTCCGTACAATGGCTTCAAGATTTCCGACCGTCCCGTCAGGAGAGCGACATGCGCCTGTCCCGGTTCCTTTTGTCCGCGACCGCATTCGGCGCGGCGAGCTTCGCGATTCTGACTGCGGTGCCGACGGCGCCGGCCCAAGCGATCAAACTCCAGCTCAAAGCCCAACCTGTTCCTTTTGATCCGAACAATCCGAATGCCAAGTCGCCCGATCAGGCCGAACTCGATCTGAAAGCCCTCGAATCCGCGGGCCTCAAGGCCTCCGACCCCGATGGGCTGCTCAAGTATTTGAAAGAGCGCACGCTCACCGACATCGAACTCACGAAGATCCAAGCCGTCATCAAGAACCTCGCCAGCGAGGACTTCGACACGCGGCGGCAAGCCTCGGGCGAACTCGAGAAGATGGGGCCGCCCGCGATCGCGCCGCTCCGCCTCGCTTCGAAGGACGACAACAATCCGGCCGAGGTGGTTTACCGCTCGAAGGACATTCTCCGCCGCATCGAGAAGGTCTCGCACGCCGAAGTCGCCTCCGCCGCCATCCGCGCGCTGGCCAAGGTCAAGAATCCCGAGATTGTGCCGACGCTGCTCGGGTTCATGCCGCTCTCGGACAGCTTGGCCGTTGCGGAACAGATTCAAGCGACGCTCATCGCCGCCGCGGTCGTCGATGGCAAGCCGGACGCCGTGCTGCTCGAAGCGCTTAAGAGCACGAACGCCCTCCGGCGCACGGCCGCGGCAATCGCCTTCATCGAAGGGGCGCCCTCCGTCGACAAGGGCCGTGTCAAGGATGTTTACCCGAAGGTGCTCGCGCTCGCCAAAGCCGAAACCGAACCCGCGCAGAAGTTCACCCTCGTCAAGTCGCTGCTCCTGTTCGCCAAAGAAAAAGAGGCCGTCGGCCTGCTCATCGACATGATCCCCGACATGAAGCGCGGGCAGATCTGGCAGACCGAAGACCTCCTCGGCCAGCTCGCCGGGAAGGACGCGCCGAAGGTGAAGTGCCTGAAAACGAAGGACTCGCTGACCAAAGCCTCGACCGCGTGGAAGGAGTGGTGGACGAAAGCCGGGGAAGCGCTCGACATCGCCAAGCTCGACCTCAAACCGCGGCTCGCCGGGAATTTCGTCCTGCTCACGCTCGATTACCGCAATGGCCAAAGCCCCGGCCTCCTGACCGAATACGGCCCGGACGAGAAAGAGCGCTGGCGGCTCGGGGGCCTCGGCAACCCCACGGATTTCGTCTTCGGTGGCGAGGATCGCATCTTCATCGCCGACCAGAATACGAGCACCATCAGCGAGCGCGACCGCGCGGGCAAAGTGCTCTCCTCGAAGCGCATCGAAGTGGACAACCCCAACGGCGGCGGCAAGCTCTTCTGCCAGCCGATGTCGGTGCAGCTCCTCGACAATGGCAATCGGATGGTCTTCTGCCGCCAGGCCGTCGTCGAGTACGACAAAGAGGGCAAAGAGGTGATGAAGTACGTCCGCCCCAACAACGCGAACTTCGGCAACGCCGACATCTGCGCCGGCCTGCGGCTCAAGAGCGGCGAGACCCTTCTGAGCGTGCAGAACAACGGCCCGAACGGCCAAGCCCCGCAGATGATCTACGTCGATGCGAAGGGCAAAGAAGTGAAGGACAAAGTCGTGAAGACCGGCCCTCCGAACTACCAGGCCACGATCGTCGAATCGGGCGAGGACAGGATCATCCTCGCCGAGCAGAATCAGATGATCGAGTACAACCTCAAGACGGGCAAGGCCGAAGAGAAGGGCTTCAAGCGGGCCGTGAATGCGCCGCGTTCGATCCAGAAGCTGCCGAGCGGGAATATCCTCTACCTCGACTACAATCCGCCCCGCGTCATCGAGATCACGCCCGAAGGCGAGGAGGCGTGGTCGTACAGCTTGAAGGATGTCAGCGGCAATGTCCAATTGATGAAGGCGATGGTGCGGTGATTCAATCCCGCACCGGATACCAGTCCGCGGTGACGCGGTAGAGCGCCACTTTCAACCGGGGGTGATTCCGATTTTCGATCGGGACACCCCCGCCGTACAGATTCGGGATCGTCTGCGCTTTCAGCGGGTCGTCCCACGTCCAAGTCGCGATCCACTCCGTCCGCGTCGGATCGATGTCGAACTTCGCCCCGCCGTGGTAGGGCCGGTAGAAGCCGCGCCCGTCCGGGATCACCGGGTAGACGAGCCAATCGCCCTTCTTCAGCAGCGAGTCATAGGGGATGACGGGCTTCATGCCCGCTCGGTCGCAGTAATACTGGAAGCCCCAGTGCCCGTTGTACCAGACCGTCTCCCCCGGCGCGGGCTTGG
>JAYVTJ010000720.1:0-1501 GCA_043774415.1 Fimbriiglobus sp.
ATCGCCGCACGGCGTAGCCGAGGTCCATGACGCTGCCGCTCGTGCCGCCGCTGGCGCTCACGAAGAGGTAGACGGCCGGGGTCTTCGAGCGGAGGGCCAAGCCGGTCTGTTCGGCCGATTGGCTCAGCGTTTCGGGGTGGGTGCAGGTGCCGATTTCGTTGCGCAGCCGCGTCATGAACCGGAGGTAGTGATCGCAGAACGAGAGCCGGCCGAGCGAGCGTGAGCCTTCGACGCGCAGGGATCGCGGGATCGCGTGGAGCTTCTCGCGCGGCAACCACTCCAGCAGTTGATCGAGCTGCCGGCGACGGTAGTTCGTCACCGGTTGCAGCGGCGTGAGGAAGATGTGCTCCGAGTGCAGCGCGATGTCGGGCGGCGCGGAGAGCGCTTTGTCCGGCGCGTCCGGATCGGGGTCGATGTAGATAAAGCGCAGACAGGGGACGTGCGAGAGCTGGCCGACGCGGTCGAGCAGCCGGCAGCGGACCTGCTGGAGCGCCCGCCGGCCGAAGCTGCCGACGCCGATGAGGATTGCCGGGCGGAGGACGCCGTCTTCTTTGCCGAACGTCATCTGGGCGATGTCGTCGATCTCGCGGCGCAGGCTCGCGGGGATCTTCTGCGAGATGGTCCGGCCCAGCGGCGGCGGCGTCACGGCCGAGCGGTCGGCCTGGAAATTTTGCGTGTTGCCACCGGCGCGCACCGTCCGCGTGACGGGGATCGACGTGCTCGCGGCGTTGTCTCCGCGGCCCAGGAGCGCCTTCACGAAGGCCATGTTCGACGGGAAGCGCTCGTCCGGATTTTTCGCCATCGCGCGGCCGACGACGGCCCGATCTTCGACGGGAAGCCCGCTGAGGTCGGGCGGCTCGGTCATGTGCTGCATCGCCAACTGGCGGATGTTCTTCCCGTTGAAGGGCTTTACCCCCGTCAGCAGTTCGACGTAGACCACCCCGAGACTGTACTGATCCGAGTGCTTCGACACCTTGTTCGCGAAAGTCTCCGGTGCCGCGTAGACCGGCGAGATGCCGCCCATCATTCCGGCGCTGGATTGCTTCGCGAGATCGCGCACGAGGCCGAAGTCGGCGACCTTCACGCGGTCGGCGATCACGAAGAGGTTCTTCGGTTTGATGTCGAGGTGCTGGAGGGCGTGCTTCTCGATCATATGATCGAGCCCCTCGGCCGCATCGCTGAGGCACGCCAGGAGCTGCTCGCGCGGGATGCCGGGGAGTCCCTTCTTGCGGAACTCTTCGAAGAGATCGTGCAGGCTCTTGTCGGCGAGTTCCATCACGATAAGGAGTTCGCCGCTCACGACTTCGATGCGGTCCATCGACACCACGAACGGGTGCCGGACCGACTTCACGCGCTCGAGCGCTTTGAATTCCTGCTCGGCCTTGGCCGCATCGCCGTCGAGGGAGTTGAGGTTGCCGAAGACGAACTTGATGGCCTTGTGGATGCCGCCGGGCGCGACGCACTTCCAGACCTCGCCGAAGCCACCGCTCCCGAGCGGGGA
>JAYVTJ010000721.1:0-5327 GCA_043774415.1 Fimbriiglobus sp.
CGTCGGCCGGCGGCACTTCGAACGTGATCGGCCGCTCCGACATCCCGGTGATTTTGATCCGGTCCCCGACCGCCAGCTTCGGCACGACCATGTCCGGGAAGGCCGCGTTGAAGAACTTCGGGTCGAGCTTCTTCATGATGCCGTTCGGATAGTGCTCGACCGTGCGCGGCACCCGCGGAGCGTACGGATACGGGGGCGCCGAAACTCCGACCGGCTCCGGATGATCGCCGAACTTCTTCAGCGGCGCCTTGGGGTTCTCGATGTTCGGCAGAGCCTTCCCGAGCGCCGAAGCCGCGTCGAGTGCGTACCCCTTCCCGACGGGATTCGGCGGGTAGGGCACCGGCAGTTCATCCCACTCGTCGGCTCCGCCGTAGGCGTTCGCCAGTGTCAGCGGCATGTCGGTGAACGGCTTCGGCGCACCCGGCACCACGGAGCCGTCGGCGGATTTCGTCCAAGTGCGATCCCCGAAGACGGCCACGGAGTACTTGAACTCCTTGCCGGCTTCTACGGTCACATCCAAGCGAGTGACGGGCTTCACCGAACGGGCCGAGCCGAAGACGAACAGATCGACGCCGCCCCGGTAGAAGAGGTCGTCCCCGGCCATCGGCCCGGCGGGGCTATCCCACGGTCCGCCCGACACGGGCCAGAGTTCTTCGGCGGCCCGAACCAAGTACCCCGCGACCAGATCGAAAGTCCGCCGCACGACGAGCGAGGCGCCGATGCGCTCTTCGTCGATGCACCCCCGGAAAAGTGCGGCCGGGAACGGCGTGTGGTTCTCGAGTTCCATCGCTCATCCGGTGGTCAGTGGTCGGTGGTCGGTGGTCAGGGGCGGATCAGGTCTTGCTGACCACTGATCACCGACCACCGACCACTGCTTCAGCAATTCACCAGCACGCGTTCGCCGTTCAGCCGCACGTCGTCGTTGGCCTTCACCTTCACATCGCCGAGGTCGGCCACGATGGTCTGGCTCCGCCCCGTCGTTGTCAGGTCGCCGGCCGTCGTCAGCGACATCCCTTCGGTGGCGTTCAAATCGATCCGCCGCGCCGAGAGTGCGAGATCGCCGTCCGTCTTCAGCGACAGGCCCCCGACGAATTCGAGTTCAAGCCCCGCCGCCGTGATCCGCAGCGCGAGAGTCTGCTTCCCGTCGGCCGCGATGAGTCGGAGCACGGAGCCGTCGGCGCCGGGTTCGACCACGAGCATGTTGCTGTGGGCCAGCGGGATCGTCGCCCGTTCGAGTGCGTTCATGGCGTTCCTCAACTGTTCACTTTGACGACGGCGCCCTTCACCGTCACGGGGCCGCTCCCTTCAATGTCGATCTTGGCCGCTTTGATTTCGACCCCGGCCGGGCCGATCTTGATGACCGAACCGCCGACGGCCAATTCGATGCTCGCGGTCGAGGAGATTTTGATCGCCCCGTCCGCGCTCACCGTGAGCGCGCCCGTGACGGTGAGCTTGTCGGCCCCGCCGACCTTCGTGGTGCGGTCGCCGCCGGTGCTTTCGGTGTAGGCGGCCTCGAAGGAGTGCTTGGCCGCACCGGTGACGGCGAACGTCCAGGTGCCATCGATGCCGTCTTTCGCATCCCCGCCGACCTTCACGGTGTCGTTGCCCTTGATGGTGAGTGTCCGGTTGCCACCCACTTTCTCCGCTTGGTCCGCGACGATCTCCACCGTCTGATTCGCGCCGACCTTTTCCTTCTGATCGGCGCCGATGTCGATGGTCTGATTGCCGGTGACAGTCTCTTTATGATCGACGTCGACCTTCACCGTGCGGTTGTTGTTCACCGTGTGATCTTCGTCGTGCTTCACGAGCGAAGTCTGGTCGTATTCCGCTTGGATCGTGAGATGCTCTGTGCCCTTCGTATCGTTGGCCCGCATGCCGTTGAAGTTGTCCGCCCCCGCCTTCGGAGTCGAGCGCGAGGCCAGCCCGCTGATCATCGCCTCTTTCGGGAGATCCCCCGGCGGCATGTGGTCGGCGTTGTAGACGCTGCCGATGATGATCGGGCGATCCGGATTCCCTTCGAGGAAATCGACGACGACCTCGTGGCCGATTCGCGGGATGTGGATGACGCCCCACCCCTTGCCGGCCCAGATCGTCGCCACCCGGACCCAACACGAACTGTCGGCGTCGTGCTTGCCGGCGCGGTCCCAGTGGAACTGCACCTTCACGCGGCCGTACTTGTCGGTGAAGATCTCCTCTCCGGTCGGGCCGACGACGATGGCCGTCTGCGTCCCCTGCACCGTCGGCCGCGGCGTCTTCCGCTCGGGCCGGTAGGCCAGAGCAGCCGGCAGGCACTCGAACTCGTTCGAGTACGTCAGTTCGACGCTGTCGCCGGAGGTATAGTTGCCGCTCGTGGTCAAGTCGTGCGTCACGCTCAGCAGGATGTAATCGCCGTCGCCGTCGGTGTGCTCGGCGAGGCTGAAGCCGTGCCCGCTCGTGAGGTTGCCGCAATCGCTCTCGCCCTCGATCCGCACGGCCGACGCCGCTTCTTCCTGGGCCCGCATGCCGACGAGCCGGCTGTTCTGCTCGAAGACGTGCTGCAGGTCGGACGCCTGTTCGGACCCGCCGCGGTCGATGCCGTCGAACCAATCGGCGTAGCCGCCGGGGTAGCTGTAGCTCTCGAGCTGCGCCGTCGGGCCGACGTTGAGTTTGTGCGTCACGGTGCCGACGGTCACATCCGGGGCGATCTCTTTCTCGGCATCGAGGTGCTCGTGCGGCAGCTCGAAATTGTGATCCCACAGCGTGAACTTGCCGGTGCGGATCTCCTGCGATTTCACCCAGCCATTCACCGTGAACGGATCGGGGGTTTCGCCGTCCTCGGCTTGGCGGAAGATCAGGTCGGCGGGGCCGGGGATGTCGGCGTGGCCCTGCGGCGTATCCGCGAGGACGAGGGTGTGCCCGTCGGCGGTGTGCTGGAAGTAGTAGTAGATCCCCTCCTCTTCCATGAGCCGCTTGGCGAAGGCATAGTCGCTCTCGCGGTACTGCGTGCAGTAGTCGCGCTCGGCGAAGTTGCCCATCGTGCTCCACTTCTGCGGGATGCCGTCGAGCACCGTCGTGAGGATCTGTTTCACCGTGAGGTGCTGGAAGATCCGGCTCTGGATCCGCCGGGTGAGCAGCCAGAGGATCGGCACCATCTCGGCGCGATAGTGGATGAAGCGGCTGTCGGCGCGGCCCTGGCTGAAGCGGCTGATGAGTCCGTGAAAATAGCGAGTGCCGCCGCCGTCGGGCAAGTCGAGTTCGACGAGTGCGGGCTGCCCGAGGATCGCCGAGAAATCGACGGGAGTATCTTCTGGGGCGATCAGTTCGAGTTCGAATGAGAAGAGTTCCGAGATCGATTCGGTGCCCCGCAGCCCGAGCAGCAAGACCGCATCGGCGCCCAGCGGGGTCGTGACGCGGACGGGGCTGTTGCTCTGCGTGTAGGCGGGCATCGGAGAGGTTCCTGAGCGCGAACGGACTGCGGACGAACTGAGTCTCTGATAGGGAATGCATTTCGCCGGGCCATTCGGACAGCGCCGAATGGGGATAATGGGAAGCGGCGTCGGAGTGCGCCGAGCACCTCGGAAGGTCGTGCATTCGGAAGCGAGGAGTGGTCGATGCTACGGGTCTCGGAAAGCGAACCGATACGCCGGATATGGCCTGATTGATGACGAGACGAACTTCCTCAATCAGGGGGAATATCGTTGACTCGCGCCAATAGGCCAGCGACTATGACGAGAAACGGTTCGGCCAATACACCGGATAATTCCTGTCCGGCGGTGGAGGCAGACAACGGAGCGGTCGTCACCGGCGACCACCTCGCCACTTGGAGCGACCCATGCGCCATTCCCGGAGACGATTCGTGCAGCAGGCTTCCGCTGCCACGGCGTTCGGGTTGACGAACTGGCCATCGGCCCCGATCCTAGTCGCCTCCGACAAAAAGCCGACGGGTGCGGCGGAAGGGATTCGCTTCGACACGGACTTGGAACCCCTCGTGCGGCTGATCGAGGAGTCGCCGCGGGAGAAGTGCGCGGAACTGCTCGCGGACAAGCTCAAGGACGGGCTTGCCTACCGGCGGTTGTTGTCGGCAGGTTTCTTGGCCGCAGTCCGCAAGCGAAATTCAGGTCACTCCGTGTACTTGATGTACTCGGCCCATCAGACGAGCATGGACCTGCCGCAAGAACAGAGGCTGTTGCCGCTGTTCTGGGCGATCGATCATTTCAAGTGGCAACAGTTGGTCTGGCCGGGTCCAGCGTTACCCCAACTCGAAGGAGCGCTTCCGACAGCCGAGAAGGCGGCGGCCGAGTTCCACGACGCGATGAAGCGGCTGGACATCGAGCAGGCAGAGAAGGCGATCGTGGCACAGGCCCGCGCCTTGGGGCCGCGGCCGGCGATGGAACTGCTGTGGCACTACGGCTGCCGCGACTGCGGGGAGATCGGCCACCGGGCCATCGCGCTGACGAGTTGCTGGCGCGTCCTCGAAACGATCGGCTGGGAACACGCCGAGTCGGTGTTGCGGTTCGTCGTCCGCGATCTGATGGGCGAGGACCGCTACTATAAGGCCAACGTGGCACGGGCGGAGAAGCTCTGGGAGAAACTCCCGTTCGATTGGGCGATGGGGAAGAGCCGGGAAAACCCGACGCTTGATCTGTTCGCCCGGATGCGTCAGGGCAATAGCGCGGAAGCGTCCGAACTGGCCGGCCGCCTGCTGACCGACGGCATCGGCGGGCGAGCGGTCTGGGACGCCATCCACGTCGTGGCGGCAGAGATGCTAATCCTACACCCCGGCGACGCTGGGATGGGAGGCCGGGCGTTGCACATCAATACGGCCGCCAACGCCCTGCACTACGCGTTCCTCACCACCGCTTCGCCTCAGACGCGACTGCTCATTCTGCTGCAAGCGGTGGCTTGGATGGCCGACTTCGTCCGGGGCCAACTCGGCCCCAAGAATCTGGCCGAGACGAAGCCCACCGACCTGTCTGGGGCGCGGCCGACCGGCAAAGCGGCAGCAGTCGTTACCGATGTCTACGCGTCCTTGCCTCTCCACCAGTACCTCTACGACTACAAGACCCGCGTCGGCGTCGGGCACCACCTTCCGAAAAAGGCCGACCGCACGGAGTCGGCACGGAAGGTGTTCGCGTTGGTCACCAAGAGCCCGGAGGCGGCGGGCCTATTCGAGCAAGCGGCGCGTCACTGGCTCTGCCGCAAGGCGACGGTCGATGCGCACGAGTACAAGCTCCCCGCCGCCATGTTCGAAGACTACGAACTGGTGAGCGCCAACTGGCGGCCACGCCTCTTGGCCGCCTCCGCGCACTGGCTGCACGGCGAGCAGAGCGAGGACGCGGCCCCGGTCC